>JANPNT010000652.1:0-13678 GCA_031427655.1 Burkholderiales bacterium | reverse complement strand
GTGAAAGCGAAGGTGACCATCGGCAGGTGGAACAGCACAACCGCGCGCCAACAAATATTCTTCGCCTATCGTGCCGCCCAAGCCTTTGCAGGCGTTGAACAGGTCGATGCCGTCCTTGTCAAGGCTTTCGCGTTTGAGCGGCACGACGGGCCGGTGAATGGCCTTGCCGGGGCGATACGTGGACGCACGATCAGGGCGATAGGGCTCGACGTACTCACAACGAAAGCAGTGGCCTACGGTTGAGCCGTTTACATCCACCGTGACGCCGAATGTGCGATCTTTTGGACTGCGCCCGCACTGACCGCACGTGATCCGGTGTGAGCCGGGTTCGAGTCCTTGCAGTGCGCTCATCGCCTCACCCCCATTCGGTGCGCACAGGCTTGCAGCGCTGCAATGTCAATCGCGTGGAATGTGTGCCTACAACCGCAAACCAGAAACCCTCCGTCCTTCAACTCGTGGACTACATGGCCCTGGATTGCAAACTCTGCGATCTGCGTCGCAACCGCTTTACTGTGCCGCGTGCAAGTGGCAACGTTCAGGCCGTTGGTGGTGTCGGTCGAAAGCCCTTCGGTGTTGGTCGCACCTGGGGCTTTTTCACTGGTGCGGTGGGTCATTTTGAAGCCCTCCGAAACCAGCTTGAAGGCATGGCGCACCACAGGCGCAGAGCCAGCGCGCACAGCGCGGCATTCAAGCTGTCGGGCGCTAACTTCTGCGCCAACCAGCGTCGCACTAACCGTGCCAGCGCCAACAGTGCGGCTCTCACGCTGTCACCCCGTGTTGAACCGCCAGCTCGGTGCGCTTCGCGTGCAACACCCTCACCAGTTCGCGGATTTCCGCATCCGAATTGCCAGCAACCCGTGCCGCTGCAATGGCCTGCACTTCGTAGTCTGGCCAGCCTTTGGCACGCTGGCCTATGGCAACGCCGGTGGTGAATAACCCGGCGCGGATGGCGTTGTAAACGCTCGCGTCCGCCCGGTGCCCCAACACCCGTTTTACTTCGGGCAGTCTCAACATCAACATCGCTTGTCCCCCTTTGGGTCTCGCTAGCGGTTGCTAGCGATTGGGGGCAATGTCTCGAAGATCAGCGTGTAGATATAGACGTTTTAAACCGTGCAATGGGTCGTTGAAATAGCCCGCCCATTGCGCAAACCCGCATGGCCATTGGGTTTCAATGCCCCGGCTATTCCTTGCCGATTTTCTTGCGTCCCGTGGTTTTGTCAGGGTTCGCCACCGTCGCAATGCGCTGCACTTGCTCGGGTTTGAAGCTGGGGAAAGTCGTTTCCAGATAGTCAATCAATCGGTTACGAGCCGTTGCTTCCGGGTCACCATAGCCTTTTGTGATTGCTCTGAATGCCACGTTTGCGGCATCGAGTTCCGGCGGTAGCTCAGTCGGGTCTATGTCCGAATCAGGCTCTGAAACAACAGGTGTTGTCGGTGAACAATTGACACGATCAAACTGATAAACCGACTTCATGCCAGTTGCAGCAAGCCAGCGGGCAATTGATTGACGGTCAAAAGTTTGATCGTTGAAATCGTTTTCGCCACGCGGCCCAAGCCATTCTGTCAACGACGCTTCGAATTTCTGCAGCCTGGCCAGCCTTTCTAACCTGGCCATCTCAACGCTACGGAATTCCGTTGGCGTTAAATCTTTGGGCTCAGCGCCAAACCATTCCGGTGGGACGATTTCTTCCCCTTGAAGTCGCCAAAATGCCTCGTCGTAGTTGAGCTTCATGCGGCACAGCACAACATGAATTCGGTTGTCAATTCGTGTTTCGTCATTCATAGGTTCCAAGCCCAAAATTAGCGCCGCCGCAGCTAAGCCGGTAAAACGCTCTGCAAAATCCCAATGCGATAAATCGGCCATCCCCGTTTCCCGTTCCCTGTAACTCCCCAATAAAAAACCAGCGCCGCCAGGTCAGGGTGTCCCGGTTTTCACCATCGGGGATCAGCCGATAGCTAGGCGTGGTCTCAATCTGTTCTATGCCGCTTTGAAGGCGATCACATCCGCGCCGCGTGCCAGCTTGTCCAAGTAATCGGCCCATTGCTGCACCATGTCGAAACGTTGTTTCAGGTACTGCGTGCGGTTGTAGGAGCGCCCGTTGGAATCTTTCACCGCGTGGGCTAGGTTCGCTTCAATGGCCAGTGGATCCAAATTCAATTCGTCCACCAGCATCGTGCGTGCGCTTGCCCTGAAACCGTGCCACGTTTGTTCTTTGCCAAAACCCAACGCATACAAGGCGCTGCGCACCGAGTTGTCGGACAGCGGCCTGTCGTGGCTGCGCTCACAGGGGAACACATAAACACCGTGCCCCG
This sequence comes from Burkholderiales bacterium, assembly GCA_031427655.1. Classification (GTDB taxonomy): domain Bacteria; phylum Pseudomonadota; class Gammaproteobacteria; order Burkholderiales; family Burkholderiaceae_C; genus JANYJJ01. The sequence continues at coordinate 11,365 of JANPNT010000652.1, read as the reverse complement.
TCAACGGCTGGATGTTGCGCAGCAAAGCCACGGCCTGCACAGAAAGCGGCACACAGTGGGCTTCGCCGTTTTGTTTTTCGTCTTTGGTGCGCTTCATCTTCATGCTGGGGATCGTCCAGAGCGCGGCGTCTAAGTCAAGCTCTGCCCACTCCATCATGCGCAGGTTGCCCGGCCTTTGGTACAGCAACGGTGCCAACTGCAACGCCGTGCGAACAACCGGCCCGCCTTTGTAGGTGTGCAGCGCCCGCATCAGCTCGCCAAAGCGCTTCGGCTCCACGATGGCCGCGAAACCCTTGCCCCGGTATGGCGTCAACCGGGCCTTCAAGCCTTCGGTGATGTTGCGTTGTGTCACGCCCGCCGTGGGGAGCCAATACTTCCAAACTTGCCGCGCCAACATCAATGCCCGGTCGGCGGTTTCCAGTGCGCCGCGTTCTTCGACTTTGTTAAGCGCCGCCAAAAGCTCCATCGCGTGAATCTGTGCAATTGGTCGTTCGCCGATCCACGGAAACAAATCACGCTCGAACTGCCGCAGCATCCGCCCGGCGTGGCTGTCACTCCATTGGGGGGCTTGCTTGCCGTACCACTCCAGCGCGATGGCCTTGAACGTGTCCCCAGTGTCGCGGGTCGCTTTCAGCTTTTCCAGCTTGCGGGCCTGCACCGGGTTGGTGCCTTCGGACTTTTGAAGTTTCGCCGCGTCGCGGGCTTTTCTTGCCGCTGTCAGCGAAACATCCGGGTAAGAGCCAAAAGCCATGCGGCCTTCTTTCCCGTCAAAGTAGGTTTTCCAGAACCAACGCTTTGATCCCGCTCGGCTGACTTCCAGATAAAGCCCCCCGGCATCGGTGAACCGAGCCCGTTTCTTGTCCGGGGAACAAATGGCGTTTCGGCATTGGGCATCGGTCAACATCGGGGTGTTTCTCCAGTAAAAACGGGGAACGACTGTGAAAAATCGCCATTTACCCCGGTCTGTTCCCCGATATGTTCCCCGCTATTGAGTTGGCTGTCAATGTCGGCCCCTAGCCCCTAATGCTGCGTAAGTCGTTGATTTTCCAAAGAAAAAGGCCGCTAGGTAGTGTTCCCTAGCGGCCTTTAATAAACAATCTGGTGGAGCCGGGGGGAATCGAACCCCCGTCCGCAAGCCATCATCAGGTAGTTCTACATGCGTAGCTGACTGATTTGGATTTAAGGGCTCTTGTCGCGCAGCAGCACGCTACAGAAGTCCCGAGTCACTTAATTTAGGCTTGTGCTGAGTAACCCAGCGCAAGACGAGCCAATGTGTATGACTTCGCAGCTCTTGGGTTACCCCTCAAGCCCAGCCCATCGGCCAACTGTTGCGAAGCTCACCGGTTTTAAGCGGCGAGGGCGTACGTAGAGTCGTTGGGCGTTACTTTTTTTGCAGTGGTTTTTAGAGCGTACGGGTGGTCGGCATGCCCTAGTCCAAATCCGCACCCGCGTCGAAACCAGGTCGGCCCCTTAGACCATATAGTTTAGGGCATTGCCCGATTGTTCAAGTCGAGAGCTTCACGCCAGCAGGGCCAAGATGTCTCCGGGTGACGCGACCACATGGTGCGCGCCCCAAGCGTCGATGGGCTCACCGAAGCCGAGGTAGCCCCACCGTACTGCCACGGTGGTCATGCCAGCAGCGTGACCCGCTTGGATGTCACGCAAGTCGTCACCGACGTACGCGCATTGTGATGGGTCAATGTGCAAGCGCCGCGCGGCCTCAAACAAGGGTTCGGGATGCGGTTTGCTGTGAGCCGTGGTGTCGCCTGCAATCAGTACAGCGGACCGTGTATGCAAGTCCAGGGCTTCCACCAAAGGCGATGCAAAGCGCGTCGCTTTGTTTGTGACGATGCCCCAACGAATGGAGGCGGCTTCGAGTTCAGTCAGCAAGGGCAACACATCGGAAAAAACACGTGTAAGTTGCGTCATTCGCCGCTCGTAGCGGTTCAAAAACTCGTCTCGGAGCGCGGCGAATTCATCATGGTCTGGGGGAATGCCAAATCCAGCGCCGACCATGCCTCGAGCTCCCGAACCCACCAGGGGTCGAAAAGATGCATACGGCAACTCCGGCAAGCCACGAGCCACCCGCATGTCATTCGCGGCACCAGCGAGGTCAGGCGCGCTGTCGATAAGGGTGCCGTCCAAATCGAACAGAACAGCTTTGATGGCGCGCTTCACGCAGGTTTGCGGCAAGCAAACATGTAATTGACGCTGGTGTTATCGGACAACCAATACCGCCGCGTGATGGGGTTGTATTCCATGCCGCGACTGGCTTCTATCGTGAGCCCTGCGTCGCGACATGCTTGCGCCAGCTCGCTGGGACGGATGAATTTGGCGAACTCGTGCGTTCCCTTGGGAAGGAGATTCAACACGTACTCCGCGCCAACGATGGCGAACAAAAAGGACTTGGGGTTGCGGTTGAGGGTCGAGAAAAACAACCAGCCCCCTGGCTTGGCCAGCTTGGCGCAAGCGGAAACCACCGAAGAGGGGTCGGGCACGTGTTCCAGCATTTCCATGCAAGTGACAGTGTCAAACTGACCGGGCATTTCATCGGCCAAATCCTCTGCGGCTATTTCACGGTACTCCACTGAAGGGGTTTGCGCCTCCATTGCATGCAGTTGAGCAACTTTGAGTGCCTTTGAAGACAAATCGATACCGAGAACGTCGGCACCCTTGCGCGCCATCGCGTCGCTCAAAATGCCTCCGCCGCAACCCACGTCCAATGCACGCTTGCCGCTGACGCGAGACAACTTGTCTATCCACTCCAATCGCAGCGGATTGATTTGGTGCAGCGGTCGGAATTCACTTTCGGTGTCCCACCAGCGGTGAGCCAAATCGCTGAATTTCGCTAGCTCTTGGGGATCGGCATTAAGTGTCATCAGCTAATGGTACGGAATCGTCCGCACTCTTTGAAATGGGCAAAAGAAAACCCCGCAACGGCGGGGTTTCATGTGCCTCCGCGCTTGCGGGGATGAGATGGGATCCACTCACCGAAGTGAATGAACGCTCATCAGCCGACCGATTTACTTCTTCATACGGGTACCAACCACCTCGATTTCGACGCGGCGATTCTTGGCTTTGCCTTCTTTGGTCTTGTTGTCGGCCACTGGCTGCTTCTCGCCCTTGCCCTCGGTGTACACGCGATTTTTCTCAACGCCTTTTGTTGTCAAATAGGCCTTGACAGCTTCTGAACGGCGAACCGAAAGCTTCTGGTTGTAAGCGTCGCTGCCGTCTGAGTCGGTGTGACCCACTGCAATGATGACTTCGAGATTGATTGCACCCATCTTGCCAATCAAATCATCCAATTTGGCTTTGCCTTCTGCTTTGAGAACCGACTTGTCGTGATCAAAGAAAGCGTCGGCAGCAAAGGTTACCTTCTCACTTACTGGAGCCACTGGAACAGGGACTGGCACTGGGGCAGGCGCAGGTGCCGGAGCTGGCATCGGTGCCGCAGCGGGAGCAACTGGTGCCGGTGCAGGCGGTGCTGGAGGAGGGGCAACCGCCTTCTTGATCGCGCCATCGCAATCTTCAGCGGCAGTGGCTGGAGTCCAGTTGGCATCGCGCCAGCAAAGTTCGTTCGTACCATTTTTCCAAGTGATGCCGGTGCTGTTGACCCAGTTGTCAATGGTGGTTGACTGAGCGAAAGCGCCTGACGACAACGTGAGCGCTGCGGTTGCGGCAGTTGCGATGATCGACGCTACTTTATTGAGTTTGTTCATGATTCTCCTCTGAAGGGAAGCTGCAATAGATTCTGCAAAATCGTCCGAATGGGGATCGGAAAGCACTGGCGAACCTCCGCAATTGCGAACGATCACCACCGCTCAGATTGTGCCATAGCGGTTTCAAACGGCCCGCTTTTGGGGCCGTCCAGCGCCGCAGGAGCCGCACTTGTTGCGCTAGCGCGACAAACTACAGGCACTTAGAATCGTACGGTGCCACGCGCGCTCACCAAGTGCGTTGGTCAATCCCGTTTTAGCCCTTCTGTTTCTGTTTACGCAACACTGCGGCCCCTCTCATGACACAGTTCGCCAAGGAAACCCTGCCCATCAGCCTAGAAGAGGAGATGCGACGTTCCTATTTGGATTACGCCATGAGTGTGATCGTCGGCCGGGCACTTCCCGACGCCCGCGACGGTCTGAAGCCAGTGCACCGCCGCGTTTTGTTCGCAATGCACGAACTGAACAACGACTGGAACCGTCCTTACAAAAAATCAGCCCGTATCGTGGGCGACGTGATTGGTAAGTACCACCCCCACGGCGACCAGTCGGTGTACGACGCCATCGTGCGCATGGCGCAAGATTTTTCGCTGCGTCACATGCTGGTGGATGGCCAGGGCAACTTTGGCTCGGTGGACGGCGACAACGCCGCCGCCATGCGTTACACCGAAATTCGTTTGGCCAAAATCGCGCATGAGATGCTGGCCGATCTGGACAAGGAAACTGTCGATTTCGGTCCCAACTACGACGGCAGCGAAAAAGAGCCTTTGGTCATGCCGTCACGGCTGCCCAACTTGCTCATCAACGGCTCGGGCGGTATTGCCGTGGGCATGGCGACCAACATTCCGCCGCATAACTTGAACGAAGTTGTCGACGCATGCCTGCATCTGCTGAAAAACCCAGGCGCCACCATCGATGAGTTGATGGAAATCATCCCGGCGCCAGACTTCCCAACCGCCGGCATCATTTACGGCTTGAGCGGGGTGCGTGACGGCTACCGCACAGGCCGTGGCCGCGTGGTGATGCGCGCCAAATGCCACTTCGAAGACATCGACAAAGGCCAACGCCAGTCCATCATCGTGGACGAAATTCCATACCAGGTGAACAAGAAAAACCTGCTTGAGCGCCTGGCCGAATTGGTGCACGAGAAAAAGCTAGAAGGCATCAGCCACATCCAAGACGAGTCTGACAAATCAGGCATGCGGGTGGTGATTGAGTTGAAGCGCGGCGAAGTGCCCGAAGTGGTGCTGAACAACCTGTACAAGCAAACGCAATTGCAGGACACCTTCGGTATCAATATGGTGGCGCTGATTGACAACCAGCCGAAGCTTTGCAACTTGAAAGACTTGATTGCGGTGTTTTTGGAACACCGCCGCGAAGTAGTCACGCGCCGCACGGTGTACGAGCTGCGTAAAGCCCGCGAACGCGGCCATGTGTTGGAAGGTTTGGCGGTGGCCTTGGCCAACATCGACGAGTTCATTGCCACCATCAAAGCATCGCCCACGCCGCCCGTGGCCAAAGCTGCGTTGATGAGCAAAAGCTGGGATTCGCTCATGGTGCGCGAAATGCTGGCGCGTGCCGAGGGCGAAGCGCCGGGCGGTCGCGAGGCTTTCCGCCCTGAAGGTTTGCCCAAAAGCTTCGGCCTGCAAACCGACGGCCTGTACCGTTTGAGCGAAGACCAAGCAGGTGAGATTTTGCAGATGCGTCTGCAACGCTTGACCGGCCTGGAGCAAGACAAAATCATTGGTGAATACCGCGATGTGATGTCTGAGATTGCTGACTTGCTGAATATTTTGTCGACGCCTGAGCGCGTAACGACCATCATTTCTGACGAGCTGTCGGCGATTCGTTTGGAGTTTGGCCAAACCAAGGTTGGCGCGCGCCGCAGCGTGATTGAACACAACGCGCAAGACCTGGGCACGGAAGACCTCATCACGCCCACCGACATGGTGGTCACGCTCAGCCACACCGGCTACATCAAGAGCCAAGCGCTGTCTGAATACCGCGCGCAAAAGCGCGGTGGTCGCGGCAAACAGGCCACACAAACCAAAGACGACGACTGGGTTGATCAGCTCTTCATTGCCAACACCCACGACTACATCTTGTGCTTCACGAACAAGGGTCGTGTGTATTGGTTGAAAGTGTGGGAAGTGCCTTCGGGCTCGCGCAATTCGCGCGGTCGCCCTATCGTCAACATGTTCCCGTTGCAGCCCGGCGAAAAGGTCAATGTGGTGTTGCCGCTGACCGAAGGGTTTCGCAGTTTCCCGGCGAACAATTTCGTCTTCATGGCCACCGCACAAGGCGTGGTGAAAAAGACGGCGCTCGACGAGTTCAGCAATCCGCGCAAGGCCGGCATCATCGCCGTCGATCTGGATGATGGTGACTTCCTGATCGGCGCCGCGCTGACTGACGGCGAGCACGATGTGATGCTCTTTAGTGACGGCGGCAAAGCCGTTCGCTTCGACGAAAACGACGTGCGGCCTTTGGGCCGCACCGCGCGCGGCGTGCGCGGCATGATGTTGGACGAAGGCCAAAGCGTGATCGCCATGTTGGTGGCCGAAGACGAGTCGCAAAGCGTGCTCACCGCCACCGTCAACGGCTACGGCAAACGCACCAGCATCGTCGAGTACACGCGCCACGGTCGCGGCACGAAAGGCATGATCGCCATCCAGCAAACCGAGCGCAACGGCAAAGTCGTGGCGGCCACGCTGGTGCGCGCCGACGACGAAATCATGCTCATCACCGACAAGGGCGTTTTGGTGCGCACACGCGTGTCCGAGATTCGCGAATTGGGCCGCGCCACGCAAGGCGTGACCTTGATCGCGCTGGACGACGGAACGACCTTGAGCGGCTTGCAGCGCATCGTGGAAAACGACGCCAATGTAGATGCAACTCTGAACGCCGCTGCTGAACCAAACACTGACATTCCTACCAACGACGAGCCGAAGTCTGACGACCCCGGCCAGGAGAACACTTGATGATGAAGAAAATTGCGTTCGCCGTGGCTTGCGGCTTCGGCTCATTGGCCAGCACTTCGGTGATGGCACAGGCCTCCGCCCCGGCGGCTGCGACCTCCACCGCGTCCCCTGCCAAAAAAGAACTAGTGCAAAAGTTGTTGGTTTTGCAACAGCCTGGCATTGAAGGTGTTGCCCGCAGCATCGTTGAGCGGCCGGCCAGCCAGCTGATGCAAGCAGCAGGACAAGCGCTGCAAGCGCAAGTGCCTCCAGAAAAACGCGAAGCCGTGGGCCGCAGCATTGAAGCTGACGTCAAGAAATTTGTCGAAGATTCGGTGCCTGTGCTGCGCGACCGCGCGGTCAAGTTGGCACCCACCGTGATCGGCCCGGTGATGGAGGAAAAGTTCACCGAAGACGAGCTGAAAGCGCTGATCGCTTGGCTTGACTCGCCCATCAACAAGAAGTATCAGCAAATGGCGCCCGAGCTGCAAAACACCTTTGCACAAAAGTTGATTGCTGAAGCAGGACCGCTGCTGGACACCAAGCTGCAAGCCCTGCAAGCCAAGGTTCGCACCACGCTGGGCGCGCCACCTGCCAGTGCCGCCAGCGGAGCCAAACCTGCTGGCAAACCCGCGCCAGCCGCAAAGTGATGAGCACAGCGCACGCAGCGACGCGGCATGACTGATCCAACTCAGCCCGCCGCTGGGATCAACCCTGCGCTGTTGTCTTTGCGCGTGCGAATTGACGCGGTCGATCAATCCCTGCTTCAACTTCTGAACGAACGCGCCGCGCTCGCACAGGAAGTCGGCGAAGTCAAAAAAATCGAAGGCAGCGTGGCTTTTCGGCCTGAGCGCGAAGCGCAGGTCATCGACGGCTTGAAGTCCAGCAACCGCGGGCCTTTGAAGGCTGACAGCGTCGCGCCCATTTGGCGCGAAATCATGTCAGCTTGCCGCGCTTTGGAAACGCCCACCCGCGTGGCCTACCTCGGCCCGGCGGGCACGTTCAGCGAAGAAGCTGCCCTGGGGTTTTTCGGCTCCAGCATAGTCAAGGTCCCCTGCGCCAGCTTCGATGAGGTGTTTCACACCACGTCGACTGGCGCGGCAGATTTTGGCGTGGTGCCGGTTGAAAATTCCACCGAGGGCGTGGTGGCCAGATCGCTCGATTTATTCCTGACGACACCGCTGTTCATCGTGGGCGAAACGAGCTTGTTCGTTCAACACAACCTCCTGCGCAAAGACAATTCCTTGCTCGACATTCAAGCGGTTTGCGCACATCCGCAGGCCTTGGCGCAGTGCCATGCGTGGCTCAGCTTGCACCTGCCGCAGGTTGAGCGTCGGCCAGTTGCGAGCAATGCCGAGGGCGCGCGCATGGCCAGTTTGGACGCGAGCTTGGCTGGCATTGCCAGCCTGCGCGCCAGCGGTGAATACGGCTTGCATGTGGTGGCCCCAGCGATTCAAGACGACGCGCTGAATCGCACGCGTTTTGCAGTGGTCACGCACCCACAGCGCCAACCACAGCCCAAGGCCTCCGGTCACGACTGCACGAGCTTGGTGGTGTCGGTAACCAACCGGCCCGGTGCGGTTCACGACATGCTGGTGCCGCTGAAAGCGCACGGTGTGTCCATGAGCCGTTTTGAGTCGCGCCCTGCCCGCTCAGGCCAATGGGAGTACTACTTCTACATCGACTTGCAAGGTCACCCCGACCAACCTGCGGTGGCCGCAGCCTTGAAAGAACTTCGCGCGGTGTGCGCGTTTTTCAAGCTGCTCGGCACCTACCCCATCGACGTCCACTAAATTTAAGCTGAGCGCATGTTCAATCAACTCGGCGTGATCGGTTGTGGCCTGATGGGCGGCTCGTTTGCCTTGGCGCTCAAACGCGCGGGCTTGGTCAAGCGCGTAGTGGGCTACAGCAAATCACCGTCCACTACCGAAAAAGCCAAGAAGCTCGGCGTGATTGACACCATCGCCGAATCGGCCTTGCTGGCAGTGTCGGGCTCTGACATCGTGCTGCTCGCGGTGCCGGTGTCCGCCACCGAAACGACCTTCAAAGCGATCCGCCATTTGGTCGAACCGGGCATGCTGTTGATGGACGTGGGCTCGACCAAACGAGATGTGGTGGACGCTGCCCGGCGCGTGTTGAAAGAGCGAGTAATCAGCTTTGTCCCGGCTCACCCGATAGCGGGCAAAGAAGTGGCCGGTGTGGGCCACGCCGACGCCACGCTTTACAACGGCCGCCAAGTCATCCTTACGCCGATTGCGCAAACGCCCTTGGAGCTGGTGCAAAAGGCCACCGATGTGTGGTCGGCCATCGGCTCGCAGGTGTTGCGCATGACGCCTGAAAATCACGACGCCGCGTTTGCGGCGGTGAGTCACTTGCCACACTTGCTGGCGTTTGCGTATTTCAGCTCGGTGGCAGGACAACCGGCAGGCAAAGACTTCTTGTCCTTGGCGGGGCCGGGTTTTCGGGACTTCACGCGCATCGCTGCGGGTGATCCGACCGTGTGGCGTGACATTTTGATGTCCAACCGCGAAGAGTTGTTGAAGCAATCACAGCGCTTTCGCCACAGCTTGGACGCGATGGAGCACGTGCTGCTGTCGGCCAACGGGGAAGCGCTCGAAGACTTGATCCGCACGACCTCCGAGGCGCGTTCCGCGTGGCAAATGAATGCGATCAAGCCGCCGACCAAAGGCTGAAATACGCTCAACCTGTTTTCATGAAGAAATTAGAGTTTCTTGACATTCCGGTTCTGCGCGGCGCGGGCGGCATCGTTCAACTGCCCGGCTCCAAATCCATCTCCAACCGCGTGCTCTTGCTGGCCGGTCTGAGCAGCGGAAGCACGGTCATTCACGACCTGCTGGCGTCGGACGACACCGCTGTGATGCTCGACGCCTTGCGCGCACTGGGCTGCGACGTTCATCCCGATGCCAACACGGTGCGCATCACCGGCTTGGCGGGTCAATTGAAAACCAAAGCGGCCGACTTGTTTTTGGGCAATGCAGGCACGGCGATGCGGCCCTTGACTGCCGCGCTCGCCGTGCTGGCTGCCACCCAAGAAGGCAACTTCAGTCTGCGCGGTGTGCCTCGCATGCACGAGCGGCCCATCGGCGATTTGGTCGATGCCCTGCGCGGCTTGGGCTGTCGCATCGCCTACCTTGGCGAGCCCGGCTTTCCGCCGTTGCAACTTCGCGCCAGCTCGCAACCGTTGAGCACAGCCGCGCCGCTCAAGGTTCGCGGCGACGTGTCCAGCCAGTTCCTCACTGCCTTGCTGTTGGCCCTGCCTTTGGTCAGCGCAGATGCCGACGTGGTGATCGAAGTGCAAGGCGAATTGATCTCCAAGCCCTATGTCGACATCACGCTGAATTTACTGGCGCGCTTTGGTATTCAGGTGCAACGCGACGGTTGGCAGCGCTTTGTGGTTCCGCGGGGCAGCCGCTACGAATCGCCGGGTGATGTGCATGTGGAAGGCGACGCGTCTTCGGCGTCTTACTTCATTGCACTGGGTGCAATTGCGGCCACCGGCAGGCCGGTTCGCATCGAAGGTGTGGGCGCAGCTTCGATCCAAGGCGACATTCAATTTGTGGCGGCGGCGCGCGCCATGGGCGCGGACATCGTCGAAGGCCCCAACTGGCTGGAGGTCAAACGCGGGCGTTGGCCATTGACGGCCATCACGCTGAATTGCAATCACATTCCCGATGCCGCCATGACCTTGGCGGTGATGGCGCTGTATGCCGAAGGCACCACCACGCTGACCGACATCGCGAGCTGGCGCGTGAAGGAAACCGACCGCATCGCCGCGATGGCGGCAGAGTTGCGCAAGCTGGGTGCCACGGTGGTCGAGGGCGCTGATTTCATCTCCGTCGCGCCGCCCGCCGCCGGAGCGTGGAGAGCAGCGGCCATCCACACCTACGACGACCACCGCATGGCGATGTGTTTCTCGCTGGCAGCATTCAATGCGTTGGCGGGAGCGAGCCCACCGGTCGCTGTGCGCATCCTCGATCCGCAGTGCGTAGGCAAGACCTTCCCCGGTTACTTTGACGCCCTGTTTTCAGTGGCCGAAGCCGACACCGCCGACATCCCCGTGTTGACGGTAGACGGCCCCAGCGCCTCTGGAAAGGGCACTTTGGCCAGCCAAATCGCCGAACATTTGGGCTGGCACTTTTTGGATTCGGGTGCGGTGTACCGCGCCACCGCATGGATGGCGATGCAAGCCAGGGTCGATGCGACCGATGAGGTCGCCTTGGCGCAATTGGCCTCGGGCTTGCCGTTGACATTTTTGAACGGCGGCACCCAACTCGACGGCATCGAGGTGCGCGAGCAACTTCGCCTTGAAGATGTGGGCGCGTTCGCGTCCAAGATCTCCGCACTCGGCCTGGTTCGCTCGGCCCTGCTGGAGTTGCAGCTGTCATTTCGGCGTGCGCCGGGCTTGGTGGCCGACGGACGCGACATGGGCACGGTGATATTTCCCGACGCCCCACTCAAAATCTTCCTTACCGCCAGTGCTGCCACCCGTGCCCAGCGGCGTCATAAGCAGTTGATTGATAACGGTTTTTCCGCTAATATCGATAGTCTTCGCGCAGACTTGGAAACGCGTGACGCCCGGGATCAAAACCGCAGCGTCGCGCCTTTGAAACCGGCGCAAGATGCCGTTCTGTTAGACAACTCAGCCTTGTCCATTGAAGCTTCGATGGCAGTGGT
>JANPNT010000651.1:0-2332 GCA_031427655.1 Burkholderiales bacterium | reverse complement strand
GTAATTACGCGGTATATCCACAATTTTTTGTGGATATACCGCTTCATCATCGCGGCAAGTCGTAGCATTGCGCATCAATTCGAAGTCATACACAGAGCACTCATGAACACAGTCCTCATTCCAACGGCCACAGCCGACATTCCGAAAGCTTTGACTGTCTACTTCGACGGTGGCTGCCCGGTGTGCTCGAAGGAAATCGCTTACTACCAACGCCAAACGGGCTCGCAAGCGTGTGCGTGGGTCGATGCCTCCAGCTGCACCGAGGCCGAGCTGGGTTCGGACCTGTCACGCACCGCGGCGCTCGGACGTTTTCATGTGCGCCACCCCAATGGAGAGCTGACCAGCGGCATGGGCGGTTTCGCGGCCTTGTGGCGTGTGTTGCCCAAAACAGCATGGCTCGGTCGCATCGCATCGATCGGCCCCCTGCCGTTTTTAATGGACCAGGCTTACCGTGTTTTCCTCGCTATACGACCCCTGTGGCGCGCAGCACCAACCTCGGTGAACATTTGGCCCGCCCACATCGTCAAAGAACTTCGCAGCGACCACGCTGGCGAAGTCGGCGCGGTGCAGATTTACCGCGGCATGTTGGCAGTCTCACGCAGCCCAGAGCTGCGTCGTTTCGCCCAACACCATTTAGTGACAGAGCAAGCGCACCTGTTGACCGTTGAATCCCATCTGCCCAAAGCGCAGCACAGCCGTCTGCTGAGCGCTTGGCGCTTGGCCGGTTGGCTGACCGGTGCCTTGCCTGCCTTGTTTGGCGAGCGCGCTGCCTACGCCACAGTGGCTGCCGTTGAGACGTTTGTGAATCAGCATTACCTCAGTCAAATCGAATGGATTGACGCACACCTCGATGCAGAACTTGCCGTCGGTCAAAGCAGCGTTCAAACCGCCCGCCTGCATGGTTTGCGCGCCGATCTTGAGCGCTGCCGCCTCGATGAACTGCAACACCGCGACGAGGCGCTGACCGCCGGCGTCGCGCAAGGCGTCTTCATCAGCGCTTGGACCGCTTTGGTCAGCAGTGGCTCGGCTTCGGCCGTGGCGCTGGCTCGCCGCTTTTAACCTTCCTTAACTTCACTTTCACAAGGACACCACCATGACCAAAACGCCAACCCAAGCGCAGTTTCGTACCGCCGCCGTCATTGGCGCGGGCATTGCGGGCGCGGCCTGCGCGGTAAGCCTGCAACGCGCTGGCATGCAAGTCACCGTTTTTGACAAATCGCGCAGCGTGGGCGGACGCATGTCCACCCGTCGCGCCAGTTGGGCAGACGCACAGGGCGTTGAACAGACCGCTGAACTTGACCACGGTACGCAGCACTTCACCTCGATTCATCCTCGCTTCAAAGCCGTTCTGAAGCGCGCGATCAATGTGGGCTGTGTGGCCGCGTGGCAACCGCAAGTTCATACTGCCTGGCCTGGTGCTGAACCGATCCACAGTTACGTGGCAGTGCCTCACATGCCTGCCCTCACGCGACATTTGCTGGCCGGACTGCCGATGCACATGGGCGAACAGGTGCAGCGCCTGCAACGCGGTCCTGACGGTTGGCATCTGGTGGTGCAAGGTGGTGAAACCGTGGGGCCATTTGACCAAGTCATGTTGGCCTTGCCACCCAGCCAGGCAGCCATGCTGTTGGCAGGTCACCAGGATGCGTGGGCAGATGAGCTCACTGCGGTGGTGATGCAACCGTGCTGGACCTTGATGGCCGTCACGCAAGACCTCGATTGGCCGTGGGACGCCTGCGAACCCACGAACGGCCCGCTGGCTTGGGTGGCACGCAACGACCGCAAACCGGGGCGCAGCGTGCCCGTCGGCTGTGCCAGTTGGGTGGCGCAGGCCAGCGCTGAGTGGAGCGCGCAGCATTTAGAAGACGATTCGGCAGACGTACTGAAAGCCCTGACCGCCGCGCTGGCCACGCAGCTTCCCGGTTGCGAAAAGAATGGTCAGAAAATTGACTGGCGGCACACCAGCGTGCAACGCTGGCGCTACTCGGCACCTGCCGCCGCCGGGACCGATGAATGTTGGTGGGATTCATCACTTGGTTTGGGCGTGTGCGGTGATTTCATGGGTGCGGGCAACGTCGAGGCGGCCTGGCGCTCTGGCGATGAATTGGCCGATACGGTCGCCGCCGCCATGGAGATCGAAGAAGACGAAAGCAGCACGGCACAAATCGGTCAAAGCGCTGTCACTTCTTGACGCCGAACAACGTGGTGTGGGGCGCGGCGCGCGCCACACGGGCCAGGCGAGTACTAGAGAATAGATCCCAACAAGGCTGCTTAATAACTAGTTTGGTTAAAAAGCGACCAGCGCGGTGACGACACCGCGCCCCGGGTGGGG
>JANPNT010000650.1:0-2801 GCA_031427655.1 Burkholderiales bacterium | reverse complement strand
CCCAACGCATACCGCGCCGTTGTTCACCGAAAAGCCACTGTCCAAGAAGTAGATGAACACGTTGGACAATGTCAATGGAGACAGGCCGTTGGCAAGCGCCTTGAACGTGATGACGGCCAAAGTGCCGCCACCGGTCGGCGGCAGCGTCGTGTCAGTGAAACTGTCGGCCACCCCGCTGATGCGGCCGTTGAAGTTGTCGATGACGCCCTCCAAGAAGAAGGTCGTGCCCGTGCTGGCCAGAAAGGGCCCCTCGACGACGCTCTGAACGCTCAAAAAGGCAGGAACGTAAGCCAAGTCGAATTGCCAAGACGTTAGCTTTATGGCGCCGGCTATGGTGATAGGCACACTGAAGCTATCGCCGATATTCACCACTGCCGTTCCGGCGGTCACGACAGGCATGGCCTGAGCCAGGGGCGCGAAATTGATCAATACGGCTACAACGGAACCAAATAACAGTTTCAAAGGGATTTCCTTTCGAGTGTGCTGCCGGATCAACTTTGTTGAAAGCGACGTGCTTGGCTTTGCTACTGACGTCAAGGCCCACCAAGTTCTTAAGAATTCATTATTTAGGTAATGGGCGCTCGTGGCTACCCCCCAATCTGAAGGGGTCGGGATCTTCGACGCCGGCCAAGCGAAGAGCGCGTCGCCCGATAGCTACCCCTTGATGATGTCTTCGCAAAGCCCGTTCGTCGTGGAGCAGCAGCTGATCAGGGCAATTCCCTACGACGCGCTGGATGATTTCGACCTTCTGACCATCGCCGTGCAGGCGCCCAAAGTGCGGGTGGTGCCGGCCGTCTCGCCCTTGAAGACGGCGGCCAACGTGATCGCGGCCGCCTGCTGCGCGACCGCACGAGGGACAGGTTCCGGGCACCCATGCTGGCTTGGCGCATGTCGAGTTTGGGTCGGTTGCCGGCTCTCACGACCGACCGCTGACCGGCACCCGGACTTGTCGCTCTGACACCCTGGTCCTGCCCTTGGGTGACAGGCAGCTTGCTGTCTAGTCCTGTCGCTCAGCCTGCGAGTTCGAACGTCGGGTGATGGCCGAGAGTGTGAGTACGAGGCGGCGCCAGGAAGTTGACTCTCGACGCGATGGCCCTGCTGGCCAAAGTCAGCTTGCGGCCACCCTCTAAAAAGCCCAATCCCGGCCATAAGAAGCCGGTCATGACCGGCGGCCTTTGTGCTGCTCGGCCTGAATCTTTGAATGAAGTCCGCACCTTGGCGAAGCGCCGTAGCCTACTGCCTCTCGATTAAGCAGCCATCTGCTGGAATACGAATATTGACTTGCCAGCCGAACCGGCAAGTGCGTGTACGTGTGTTGCGTCTGCGCTGGCGAGACGGGCGCGACATTGGTGCTGGGGTAGTGGCCGACCGTCGATTGTTTGGCATTTCCCAGCACGCGGCATTGCAGCGTGCGCGCGGCCAGGGGTGTTGTTCATGATCGCCACGGGCTTTACCTCACCCGAAAGCTCTATAGTTCGCCCCACGTCACTGACAATCAGACCATGAAACCCGACCAGTGGATCAACGAAAGCGCCGAGCACGTGCACACCTTCATCCAAGAGGGCGACTTGCCGCCGGAGTCTCGCTTCGAGGTCGCCGGCGAGATGATCGAGAACAGCCGCTACAGCTGCCTTAGCCCCAAGTCCGCCGCCGGCCTCTGGGGTGCCGACACGAGGTAGCCGTCTTGGAACCGTTGAGAAAGCGGATATGGCGTGCCTTGGATACAGGGGCTGCAGCAATATTTGCGGTAGCGATGGTTGTCGCCCTTGCGTACGGCGCGTACGTAGAGTTCAGTCCGTCGAAGATACGGCAACGTGACCCCGCTGCTGAGGCGGCCGCGACTCGAGCCGAAGACGCCCGCAGGCCAAAGCACCCGGATGTCCTATTGCAGGTAGCGGTCTCTAAGGTGAGCATTGATGCTGGTCTCGCGATGATCTCGCCATATCTCTCGTACGCAATGGACGACCCGGCCCCCTGTTTGATGGCAAAGCACATAGATCGCGGCGTAGCCCTTGGCGGAGATCCGATCGTCATCAAAATGGCCGCAGATTTTCACGCGGAGTGCCAGTTCGTGGAACTGACAAGAGCGCTGATGCACCCTGTTTTCGAGACGATCGCGGCATCCGGTGCTTTACCTACAGACCTGTATGCGTTCCAGGTTTTTCCATGGCCAAGAGTGGTCACTCGTCGGCCTTTTCGACGGCGGCAGGCCTTGCATGACCGCACTGGCCGAAGCTTCCGCCCGCGGCTACGGCACGAAGGCGTGCGGCCCCTGGCACCCACGGTTCTAGACTCGCGGCACCAGCGAGACTGGTTTCGGGGGGCGTCGAGCACGAGGTGAGCAGTAGCGCGTGCCGCGGGCGCAGCGTCCTCTACCGCCTGTATGCAGGTCCGCCGGCCGCGTTGGGGCGGCGAGTTCAGCGCCGCGGATGTCGCTAGCGGGTCGATAGCCGCCAGTCCAGGTGAGCGCAAAGCGGTCGGTGGCGTGTTGCTATCTGGACCGCCGAAGGCTTACGACTGCACCGTCTCATATAGCGGCCGTTCGGGCCACCACGGGCGGCACCGTCCAATGACCGCTTGATGCCAGTCAGCGTGAGTAGGCCTACCAGCGGCCAGCGTCAACAACCGCTGCATTGCCGTCAGCCACCACTGCGAAGCGTGTAACGGCAGCGGCTCGGGGCGGGGTCTTCGATCTGCGCTCTTTAACGGCCGCTTCAACTTATCAACCTGACGTTCACCGTTGGTCCGGAATACGCAGTTGTTCATCATGTGTGTGATTTGCTGAATGTTTGCTAAGTGAA
>JANPNT010000649.1:0-3321 GCA_031427655.1 Burkholderiales bacterium | reverse complement strand
GAAAAAGGCACGCCCGGCTTCACCGTGGGCCGTTCACTCGACAAGACCGGCTGGCTCTCAAGCGACACCGCCGAGCTGGTGTTCGACAACTGCCGCATCCCCGCCGACAACTTGCTCGGCGAGGAAAACCAGGGCTTCTATTCGGTGATGAAAAACTTTCAAACCGAACGCATCGCTTTAGGCGCGATGGCCATCGGCCACTGCACGCAAGCCTTGAAGCTCACGCTGGATCACGTCAAAACACGCCAAGCTTTCGGTGCGCCGCTGTTTGACAAACAAGTCATACGCCAACGCATTGCCATGCTCGACGCCAAGGTGCGCGCCGCGCGTGCCTACATGTACCAATGCGCCTGGCGGGTGACGCAGCAGCACGATGTGGTGCAAGACGTGTCGCTGCTCAAAGCGCTCACCGGCGAGCTGGTAAATGAGGTGGTGCAAACCTGCCAACAGTTCCACGGGGGCATGGGTTACATGCGCGGCGTGCCCATCGAACGCCTGTGGCGCGACGCCCGCATCTTGGCCATCGGCGGCGGCGCCACCGAGGTGATGTTGGACGAAGCGGCGAAGCGGTATTGACATGAAGCTGGCGCGCTTGCTTCCCTCAATTCGTTGGCTGATGGCGGCACTGAGCGTCAGCTTTCTTCACTCCGCATCAGCCCAAGAACTCGACACCGCCCTGCGCGAAGAAGTGGTCATGGTGCCAAGCACTGGCTTCACCGAATCGGAGATTGAACTCACGCTGTACCGGCCACCCGGCGACGGGCCGTTCCCGGTGGTGGTCATCAACCACGGGCGGGCACCAGGCAACGCGCGCTTGCAGCCACGTTCTCGGCCTGCGCTGGCGGCGCGCGAGTTTGTCAGCCGCGGCTACCTGGTGGCGGTGCCGATGAGACAAGGTTTTTCAAGCTCAGGCGGCAATGAGATTTCGGGCGGCTGCAATGTGCAAAGCAACGGCGTGCAGCAAGCCAAGTCGGTGCGCCGCACTTTGGATTGGTTGGGGCAGCAGGCCTACGCTGATGCTTCACGCAGTGTAGTGATGGGCCAATCGCACGGCGGCTTGACCACTTTGGCATACGGCATGGAGCCCCATCCGGGCACCAAGCTGTTGGTGAACTTTGCGGGTGGATTGCGGCAACCCGATTGCACCGGCTGGCAAAGCAACTTGACGCGCGGCATCGGCAGTTACGGCGAAACCACCAAGCTGCCGTCACTCTGGTTTTACGGCGACAACGACAGCTACTTCTCGCCCGAGGTGTGGCGTGGAGCTCATGAGCGCTACCAAAAGGCCGGTGGTCGGGCCGAGCTGGTGGCCTTCGGCAACTTTGGCAGCGATGCACACGCGATGTTCGGTTCGCGTGCGGGCCTGCCGATTTGGCAGCCGAGAGTGATCGCTGCGTTCGCGCAAGTGGGCTTGCCCACGAAAGTGATTCACGAGATGAAGTCGCTGGCCGACCTCACCCCTGCGCCGTCGACTGCTTTTGCAAAAACCGACGAGCTGGACAAAGTGCCCGTGCGCACAGACGCAGGTCGTGAGGGCTATCAAAAATGGCTGAACGCCGAAAGCCCCAAAGCATTTGTGATCCACCCGGTAAAGCGAAGCTGGTCGTGGGCTGATGGCGGCGTGCGGCCCTACGCTCGCGCGATGGCCAATTGCGAACGCCTGGCCGCATCGCCCTGTGAGTTTTACGCGGTCGATAACGCCGTGGTTTGGAAAGCCGAATGAACACTTTGGATGTGCAACGCAGCGGCCACATCGCCCGCGTCTACCTGAACCGCCCCGACGTTCGCAACGCCTTCAATGAGCAGGTGATTGCCGAACTGACCGCCACCTTTCAGCAACTCTCAACCGAGTCCGACCTTCGCGCCATCGTGCTCGGCGGTCACGGCAAAGCCTTTTGCGCCGGGGCAGATTTGTCGTGGATGCGCGGCATGGCCGCCTTCAGTTGGGAACAAAACCGCGCTGATGCGCAAGCGCTGGCCGACATGCTGTGGACGATCTACCAATGCCCCACGCCCATCGTCGCAAGGCTGCAAGGCGACTGCTACGCCGGTGGCGTGGGCCTGGCGGCGGTGAGCGATGTGGTGGTGGCCTCCGACATCATGAATTTCTGCCTGAGCGAAGCGCGCTTGGGCCTGTTGCCCGCCACCATCAGCCCCTACGTGATTCGCGCCATGGGCGAGCAAGCGGCGCGGCGCTACTTCATCACCGCCGAGCGATTCACAGCAACTCAGGCCCACGCCATGGGCTTGGTGCACGAGCTGTGCGCCGCAGACGCACTCGACGCCAGAGTCGATGAGATCGTGGCCGCGCTGGTCGCCAACGGCCCGCTGGCCACGCGCGCTTGCAAGGCGCTGGTGCAAGATGTGGCGGGCCTGCAGATCACCGATGATTTGCGCAGTGAAACCGCCCGCCGCATTGCCGACATCCGCGTGAGCAGTGAAGGCAAAGAAGGCATTCAATCGTTTCTGCAAAAGCGCCCGCCGGCTTGGCTGGCTTAGCCCGATATTTGCAAGGGAGCAGCATCATGGACACCACACAGTTATTGGCCGTTGCCGCAGGCCTGGGTTGGGCCAGCGGCTTGCGCCTGTACGCGGTGATTTTTCTCACCGGCATCGCAGGCTTTTTGGGTTGGGTCGATTTGCCAATTGGATTGAAAGTTCTGCAGCACCCGGCGCTGTTGGGTGGCAGCGGGCTGATGCTGTTCATGGAGTTTTTCGCCGACAAGATTCCCGGTATCGACACCCTGTGGGATGTGGTGCACACGGTGGTGCGCATCCCTGCGGGCGCAGCTTTGGCGGCCAGCGTGTTTGGGGCCGATCAAGGCACCTGGGCCATCGTGGCGGCACTCTTGGGCGGCACCTTGGCCGCCACCAGTCACGTGGCCAAAACTACCACGCGCGCCGCAGTGAACACATCGCCCGAGCCGTTTTCCAACATCGGCATGTCATTGGTGGGCGACGCCGCTGTGCCTGCCGCGCTGTGGATGTCGTGGATGCACCCGATGGCTTTTTTCGCCGTGCTCGCGGTGGCGCTGGTGGTGATGGTGGTGTTGATCTGGAAATTTGCGAGGCTGTGCAAAAGCTTGCTGCGCAAAGTGTCGGGGCGTGTGGCGGGCACTGCCGTGCAGGTCAATCGATAGTTTTGAGGTGTGACCATGTTTAAGAAAATTCTGATTGCCAATCGCGGAGAAATAGCCTGCCGCGTTGCCGCCACCGCACATGGCATGGGCATTCGCACCGTGGCGGTGTACTCCGATGCCGACGCCGACGCCAAACACGTCGCCGCGTGCGACGAGGCCTACCGGCTCGGCCCGCCCGCAG
>JANPNT010000648.1:0-8545 GCA_031427655.1 Burkholderiales bacterium | reverse complement strand
AGCCGCCACCGTGAACGGCCCACAACTCGCCGCCCACGCCCTTGGCGCGGTCGGCTTCGTCGGCAGGTGGGGTCAGGCTGTTGTCCAGGCCGACGAAGTGAAACGACGAGCCTATCCAGGCGATGGCGGTGATGACGTGGGCCCAACGCAAAAGCAAATTGGCCCAGTCGGAAAAATATGCTTCCATGCGGTGAGGCTCCGGCGGGTGGGTGTGAAGTCAAGCAGCGATGAAGGCAATGCAATTTGCACACCTGCGCTGCCTCACCACGGCGGGCTCTGCGGGGCATGAACGTCGCGACCTGAGCTTTGAAGGCGCAGGGCTCCGCGGCGACGTGGGATCGAGTTTAAGGGTTCAACTTCCGCGGTAGGTGGAGTAAGCCCACGGGCTCACCAACAACGGCACGTGATAGGTCTGGCCCGAGTTGGTCAGGCCAAAGTCGAGCGGCACGCGGTCGATGAAGGGCGGCTCGGGCAGGTTGACACCTCGGCTGCGAAAGTAGGCCGCCACCTTGAACAGCAAGCGGTAGTTGCCAGGGTAGAAAGTGCTGTCGTCAAGCAGCGGGCTGTCGGTGCGGCCGTCGCTGTTCAAGGTGATGTTTTTGACGAGCGTGGCGTTGCCTAGGTCCATGCGAAAGAACTCGATGGCCATGCCCGAAGCGGGGCAGCCGTTCATGGTGTCGAGCACGTGGGTGGTGAGTCTGGCCATGTGTTGATGCCTGAGCTGAGCTGAGCTGAACTGATGGAGTACGACTTGGATATGCTTGAAGTCTTGCTGGCAAGCCGCAGTATCGCCGCGTCCTCGCCCATGACGTTCCAATGCTCGACCTGCGCTGACCTTCTTCTATGAATTCTCACAACTACCCCCGAGATCACTACCCTCGAGACTTGGCTGGCCACGGCCGCCACCCACCGCGTGCGCAGTGGCCGGGTCACGCCAAGATTGCGGTGCAATTTGTGTTGAATTTTGAAGAAGGCGGCGAGAACTGCGTGCTGCACGGCGACCCGGCGTCCGAGACTTTTTTGTCTGAGATCGTGGGCGCGCAAGCCTTCGAGGCGAGGCACTTGTCTATGGAGTCGATGTACGAATACGGCTCGCGCGCGGGTGTGTGGCGGATCCTTCGCGAGTTTGAGAAGCGCGGCCTGCCGCTGACGGTTTTCGGCGTGGCCATGGCCTTGCAACGCTGCCCCGACGTGACGCAGGCCTTCATGGATTTGGGCCACGAGATCGCCAGCCACGGTTGGCGTTGGATCCATCACCAACACATGAGTGAAGACGTGGAACGCGAACACATCGCCACCGCCACCTGCGTGATACGCGAGCTGACGCACGGCCAGTGGCCACTCGGTTGGTACACCGGCCGCGACAGCCCCAACACCAAACGTTTGGTGGCCGACCACGGCGGCTTTGAGTACGACAGCGACTACTACGGCGACGACCTGCCGTTTTGGATGCCGCTGCAAAAAACAGATGGCAGCGCGATGCAGCGCTTGGTGGTGCCCTATTCGCTGGACACCAACGACATGCGGTTTTCTGCGCCCCAAGGCTTCAACACTGGCGAGCACTTTTTTGCGTACCTGCGCGATGCGTTCGATGTGCTTCATGCCGAGGGCGACACCCTTCCCAAGATGATGAACATCGGCTTGCACTGCCGCTTGATCGGCCACCCCGGCCGCTTCAAAGGGCTGCAAATGTTCCTTGACCACATTCAAAAACACGACCGCGTGTGGGTGTGTCGGCGCATTGACTTGGCGCGTCATTGGCAGGCTCACTTCCCTGCACCTGTTGAGGTTCGGGCATGACCTCGGCATTGAACCTGGATCGGCTGAACGCTGCCTCCGTCGAACAGGCCACGGCGCATCTGGACGGCGTCTACGAACACTCAGCCTGGATCGCTGAAGCGGCGTTGACTTCGCGACCGTTCAGCAATCTGGCGCAACTCAAACGTGCACTGGTTGAAGCGGTTAGAAATGCCGGCCCTGAAGCGCAACTCAAGCTGTTGCGGGCCCACCCTGAGTTGGCAGGCAAGGCGATGTTGGCGAAGGCGCTGACGGCAGAGTCAAGCAACGAGCAAAGTGTGTCGGGCCTGACGCATTGCTCAGGCGAAGAACTGGCGCTGATTCAAAAATTGAACGCGGCCTACAACGCCAAATTTGGCTGGCCGTTTTTGCTGGCGGTGCGCGGGCCGCGCGCCTTGGGGCTGACGCGAGGCGAGATCATCGCCACGCTGCGGCGCCGCTTGGCTGGTCATCCCGATTTCGAGCTGGCCGAGTGTTTGCGCCACATCCACCGCATCGCTGAGATTCGTTTGAACGACAAGTTTGGGGTGGTGCCCGCGCTGGGCAACACCATTTGGGACTGGTGCGAAAGCTTGGCTGCGCACAGCGACCCAGAATACAAAACGCAAGGCCAGCTCACCGTCACTTACCTCACTGCGGCGCACCGCGCAGTTTCAGATCAGCTTGGCGCTTGGATGCGCGATTGCGGCTTTGACGAAGTGCGCGTGGACGCCGTGGGCAATGTCGTGGGCGTGTATTTCGGGACCGACAAAGACGCGAAACGCTTGCTCACCGGATCGCACTTCGACACCGTTCGCAACGCCGGAAAGTACGACGGTCGCCTGGGCATCTTGGTGCCCATGCTGTGCGTTCGCGAGCTTGCAGCACAAGGCAAACGCTTGCCCTTCGGCATTGAAGTGGTGGGCTTTTCAGAAGAAGAAGGTCAACGCTACAAGGCTACTTTTTTGGGCTCGGGTGCGCTGATTGGGCAGTTCAATAGTGCCTGGTTAGACCAGCACGACGCCGACAGCGTGACGATGCGCAGCGCCATGCAGCAAGCGGGTTTGAACGCGGCCGAGATTGGCAACATCACGCGCCAAGATGCCAATTACCTCGGCTTTGTGGAAGTTCACATCGAACAAGGCCCGGTCTTGAACGCTCTGGATTTGCCGCTGGGCGTGGTCACTTCCATCAACGGCAGCGTGCGATACGTCGGCGAAGTCGTCGGCATGGCCAGCCACGCAGGCACCACGCCGATGGACACGCGACGCGACGCGGCCACCGCGGTCGCGGAGTTGGCGCTGTTCATGGAGCGCCGCGCCACATCGACGCCGAATGTGGTGGCCACCATGGGCATGCTCAACGTGCCGGGCGGATCGATGAACGTGGTGCCCGGCAAGTGTCAGTTCAGTTTGGACATGCGTGCCACCACCGACGCCGTACGCGACGCATGCGCCGCTGATGTGATCGGCGAGTTGAAAGCCATTTGCGAGCGACGCGGT
Source organism: Burkholderiales bacterium (assembly GCA_031427655.1). GTDB lineage: Bacteria > Pseudomonadota > Gammaproteobacteria > Burkholderiales > Burkholderiaceae_C > JANYJJ01. Next base: position 5,267 of record JANPNT010000648.1, on the reverse strand, counting down.
GTGAGCTACACGCTGGAGCAAACCATGAGCGCTGCCGCCGCACCCAGCGCGCCTGCATGGCAAGCACGCTGGGAACACGCGGTGGCCGCCCTCGGCCTGCCGGTTTTCAAGCTGCCCAGCGGCGCGGGCCACGACGCGATGAAGCTGCATGAAGTGATGCCGCAGGCCATGCTGTTTGTGCGCGGCGGCAACTCGGGCATCAGTCACAACCCGCTGGAAACCATCACCGCCGACGACGCGCAACTGTGCGTGCAGGCGTTTCAACATTTGCTGAATCAACTCGCCACCGACGCCCGATGAACGCTGCTCAAGCAAACACACACGAGCAACTCGACGCGTGGATCGACGCGCATTTCGAAGAGCAAGTCCGTTTTTTGCAAGCGCTTGTGCAAGTGCCTACCGACACACCGCCCGGCAACAACACACCGCACGCGTTGCGCACGGCTGAGCTGCTGAGCGCCTTTGGTTTCATCGCCGAACAACACGAAGTGCCGCAGGCTGAAGTGGTGGAAGCCGGCATGCAGTCGGTCACCAACCTGATCGTGCGCCGACCGCAGGCTGCAGGCGGCTTGACCATTGCGCTGAACGCCCACGGCGACGTGGTGCCACCCGGCGAAGGCTGGACGCACGGCCCCTACAGCGGCGAGGTGCTGGACGGCAAGTTGTACGGACGCGCCTCAGCCGTCAGCAAGTGCGATTTTTCGACCTTCACCTTTGCCACGCGGGCCATCGAATCCTTGCAAAGTCCACATCACTTTGCGCCCTTGAAAGGCACGGTGGAGTTGCACTTCACCTACGACGAGGAATTCGGCGGCGAGCTCGGCCCGGGCTGGCTGCTGAAGCACGGCCTCACCAAGCCCGACTTGGCCATCGCCGCAGGCTTCAGCTACCAGGTGGTGACGGCCCACAACGGCTGCCTGCAACTTCAAGTCACGGTGAACGGCAAGATGGCCCACGCCGCCATTCCCGACAGCGGCATCGACGCGCTCCAGGCGGCAACCGCCATCCTGAACGCGCTGTATTACCAGAACACGCTGTATAAAAAAATCAGCTCACAGGTCGAGGGCATCAAGCACCCTTACCTCAACGTGGGCCAAATTCAAGGCGGCACCAACACCAACGTTGTGCCCGGCACGGTGGTGCTCAAGCTCGACCGCCGCATGATTCCCGAGGAAGACCCCACGCAAGTGGAGGCCGACATCCGCCGCGTGATTCAGGAGGCCGCGAACGGTTGCGCGGGCGTGACGGTAGACATCAAACGCATCTTGCTGGCGCGGGCGTTGAAGCCTTTGGCGGGCAACCAAGTGTTGGTAAAGGCGCTGCAGCGCCACGCGGAAGCTGTGTTTGGCGAGCCCATTCCTGCCTGCGGCACGCCGCTGTACACCGACGCGCGGCTGTACTGCGAAAACGGCATTCCGGCCGTCATTTACGGCGCCGGGCCGCGCACAGTGCTGGAAAGCAACGCCAAGCGCGCCGACGAACACGTGGTGCTGGAAGACGTCCGGCGCGCCACCAAAGTGGTCGCACGCATGTTGTTCGATGTATTGAGCTGAACACGGGGCAAACATCGAGCGCGCATGCAGGCGAGCACGTTTTTTGCTCACATAACATTTCGTTTGCCACCTCCCCCAATTCAGTCCAATCAAATTCTGGAGACCCTCATGTTTTGCCATCTCGCTCGTCGTCGTCTGCTGGCTGCCGTTGCATTGGCTGCCAGCCTCCCTGCCACCTTCGCTCAAGCTCAGGACACCCCCATCAAGTTCCAACTGGACTGGCGCTTTGAAGGCCCTGCGGCGCTGTTTTTAGTGCCGGTGGCCAAAGGTTACTTCGCCGCTGAAAAACTCAATGTCACGGTAGATGCAGGCAACGGCTCGGGTGGCACCGTCACGCGCGTGGCGTCGGGCGCTTACGACATGGGCTTTGCCGACTTGGCCGCGTTGATGGAATTCCACGCCAACAACCCGACCGCGCCGAACAAGCCAGTGGCGGTGATGATGGTCTACAACAACACGCCTGCGGCGGTGTTGGCGCTGAAGAAGTCGGGCATCAAAACCCCCGCCGATTTGAGCGGCAAAAAACTCGGTGCGCCAGTGTTTGACGCGGGCCGCAAAGCCTTCCCGATATTTGCCAAAGCCAACGGCGTCACCAACGTGGCGTGGACGGCAATGGACCCGCCGCTGCGCGAAACCATGTTGGTGCGCGGCGACGTCGACGCCATCACCGGTTTCTCATTCACGTCGCTGCTGAACTTGGAAGCGCGCGGCGTGAAGGCCGACGAAGTGGTGGTGCTGCCTTACCCCGCCTTTGGGGTGAAGCTGTACGGCAACGCGGTGATCGTGTCGGAAGAGTTTTTGAAGAAGAACCCCGACGCAGTGAAAGCGTTTTTGCGCGCTTTCACCAAGGGCATGAAAGACGTGATTGCCAACCCTGCCGCCGGCATCGCCACGGTAAAAGCGCGTGACGGCATCATCAACGATGCCCTTGAGCTGCGTCGCCTGAACTTGGCAATGGACGCCACGGTGCTCACTGCCGACGCTAAAGCCGACACTTTCGGTGCCATCAACCCGGGCCGCTTGAGCCTGATGGCCAGTCAGGTGTCAGACGCGTTTGCGACCAAAGAGCGGGTCAAGCCTGACGCGGTGTGGAACGGTGGCTACTTGCCCAGCGCCGCCGAGCGCGACATTTTCAAGGCCGCAAAAAGGTAAATCAGCGCAAGTCAGCCGAGAACTGCAACATCACAGCCGAGGTGCCCAACAAGTTCAACTGCGCCGAGTAGGTGCGGTTGAACTTCCAGCCCAGTGACACCACGCCCACCGGTGAAAAGCCTTGGTAATTCAGCGGCACTTTGTCTTTGAATTCGCCCTTGTAGCCGTAAACCACGCCCACCGTCCACTGCAAGAACAACGGCTCGATGGACATCAAGTTGGCAATGTGTTTGCCGCCGTAACCGTATACGGTGGGCTGGCCAAATGAGTTGGTAAACAGCGCGCCGCCCAGCAAGGTGCTGTTGGCATACTGCTTCTCAAGGCCCAGCAACACGACCGCCTTGTGATCGGGGTTGCGTGAAAGGTGATACGTGGTGGCGGGTGAGAAGGTGAATCGCCAAAAGTCTGCCGACAAAGCCGTGTCGTTTTTCAACGCGCCGGCAGAAGTTGAGGATTGGGGTGTCGAAGTTGGAGGTGTCGAGGTTGGAGGTGTCGAGGATGAAGGCGGTGTGGTTTGCGAGACGGCGGCTGTCGAAAATCCGAGCGCTGCAACGATGATGAGTGTGGATGCGGAAAACTTCATGCGGTTGATTGTCTGCAACTTTTGCGCTCGTCTTTGTGCTCCGGTACGCCGCAGTGGCGGCGGAGTTTGGAGAACTGTTTGCGCATTGCTCCTGATCGGCAGCTTGAGCAGCTGCGCTTGGTTGGACACCAAGGAGCGCCAGCTCGTGTTGCGCCCCACGTCGGGCAAACCAGCCAACTTTGAAGGCTTGCGCCCGGGCGATGTGGCCTACGCCCTGGCGGTCGCCTCGCCCAACGTTGACACGCCGCAGCAAATTCAAATGTGGTGGCTGCCCCACGCCAATGCGAACGCGCCCACGCTGCTCTACCTTCACGGCACCTTTCGCAACCTGTACCAAAACATCCAAAAAATCAACGCGCTGCGCGAAGCCGGTTTTGCGGTGCTGGCGGTGGACTACCGAGGCTGGGGCGACAGCACGTCCATCGTGCCGTCGGAGGCCAGCATTTACGCCGATGCCAACAGCGCATGGGCCGAGTTGGTCCAGCGCCAGGCAAACCCGAATCGGCGCGTGATTTACGGCCATTCCATGGGCGGCGGCGTGGCTGTTGAACTGGCCCACACCAAACGGAAGGGCGTTGATTACGGCGCGCTGATCTTGGAATCGACCTTCACGCGCTGGCCCGATGTGGGCGCGGCCAACGGCGCACTGGGCACGGTGCTGTCGTGGTTTTCTTCGCAGCGCTTTGCGTCCATCGACAAGATCGCCAGCGTCGATGCGCCTGTCTTGATGCTGCACGGCATGGCCGACACCACCGTGCCAATTTCGCTGGGGCGGCGCTTGTTTGCCGCCGCCCCAAAAGGCGCGCGAATGGTAGAGATTGAAGGCGGCTCGCACAGCAACCTCCAACGTGAAGCGCCTGCGGTTTATCAGCAGGCCATGCGCGCACTGATCTCTAAACTCCCTTGAATCATGAGCAACACAACGGATCATTTCGTCAATTTCGAGAACGTTTGGCTCGCCTACAACAACGAGTTGCTGGCCAAAAACCAGTTCGCTGTTGAAGACATTTCACTGACGGTGAAACGCGGTGAATTCATCGCCATCGTCGGCCCGTCAGGTTGCGGCAAATCGACCTTCATGAAGCTGACCACGGGTTTGAAAATGCCGTCAAAGGGCAGCATCAAGATCGACGGCCACACGGTGACCGGCCCGCTCAAAATCAGCGGCATGGCCTTCCAAGCCCCGTCGTTGCTGCCATGGCGCACGACGGTAGACAACGTGCTGCTGCCGCTGGAAATCGTCGAGCCGCACCGCTCGCAGTTCAAAGCCAAGCGCGCCGAGTACCGCGAGCGCGCTTGCAAGCTGCTGCAAACCGTGGGCTTGGGCGGCTACGAAGACAAGTTTCCGTGGCAACTGTCGGGCGGCATGCAGCAACGCGCATCGATCTGCCGCGCCCTCATTCACGAACCCAAAATGTTGCTGCTCGACGAGCCCTTTGGCGCGCTCGACGCCTTCACCAAAGAGGAACTTTGGTGCATCTTCCGCGACCTCTGGACAGTCCAAAAATTCAACGTGATCTTGGTGACGCACGACCTGCGCGAAAGCGTGTTCTTGGCCGACACCGTCTACGTGATGAGCAAGAGCCCCGGCCGATTTGTGGTGAAGCGCGAGATCGACTTGCCGCGCCCGCGCGACCTGGAACTCACCTACACACCCCACTTCACCGACATCGTCCACGAGCTGCGCAGCCACATCGGCGCGGTGCGGAAGTCGTGACCGCCAGCGCTCAGGCGAAGGAAATCAAATGAATCCAAAACAACTGGAACGCTGGGCCCCGTGGATTTTGTTGGTCGCAGTGGTGCTGATCTGGGAATTGGTGTGCCGCGTGTTCAACGTGTCGGACTTCATCTTCCCCGCGCCGTCGCGCATTTGGGCCGCCACGGTCGAACACGCCGCCATCATTTGGGGCCACGCCGTGCGCACCTTTTGGGTGACGATGGTGGGCTTTGGCTTGGCCATTGTGGTGGGCGTGTTGCTG
>JANPNT010000647.1:0-2770 GCA_031427655.1 Burkholderiales bacterium | reverse complement strand
ACCTCAACCCGCGCGAGGTGCCGTCCGCGTTGATCGGCAAGCCTGTGCCTGCCTTCAGCTTGCCGCGCCTGGACGACGCGTCGAAGAAGTTTTCGGCGCAAGAGATGAAAGGCAAAGTTTGGGTCATCAACGTGTGGGCATCGTGGTGCGCACCGTGCCGTCAAGAGCATCCCTTGGTGAACGACATGGTCAAACAGGGCGGCGCGCCGGTGGTGGGTTTGAACTACAAAGACAAACCCGACAACGCCCGCGCTTGGTTGACTGAATTGGGCAACCCGTTTGTGGCCAACGCGTCGGACATCGAAGGTTTGGTCGGCATCGAATTTGGTGTTTACGGCGTGCCCGAAACCTTTGTGATTGACCAAGCTGGTGTCATCCGCTTGAAGCACATTGGGCCGCTCACGCCCGAGGCGCTGCAAGGCAAAATTTTGCCGATGTTGAGGAAGCTGGGTGCGTAAATTTTTCTTTGCTTTGTTGATGAGTGGGGCCACCGCGCTTGCGGCAGCGCAGGCAACGCCCCATCAAGCGCCCTCGACTTTTGCCGACCCGGTTCTGGAAGCCCGCGTGCTGGCCATTGCCGAAGAGCTTCGCTGTTTGGTTTGCCAAAACGAAACCATTGCCGCCTCCCATGCCGACTTGGCCGTTGACCTGCGCAAGCAAATACGCACCAAGTTGACAGAAGGCCAATCGCAAGCGCAAATCCTCGATTTCATGGCCGAGCGCTACGGCGACTTTGTGCTGTATCGACCGCGCTGGAAGGCCAGCACGGTGATGCTTTGGGCCGGGCCGTTTGCACTGCTGCTGGTGGCCTTCACTGCCTTGGCGATAAACATCAGGCGGCGTCGCCAAAGCGTGGTCAAAACCGAGCTGACCCCGGCTGAAATTGACCGCGCGCGCCGTTTGCTAGATGGCACCGCATCCGTGTCGCGTGCCACTCCAACCCCACCCTCACCATGACCGTTTTTTGGATCGTTGCCGCTGGCCTTGTAGTGCTGGCGCTGGGCCTGCTGTTGCCATCACTGTGGCGTCAACGCGCAGCCACCACGCTTGTCGCTGATGCGGCCGATGCCGCCAGTCAAGCCAACTTGGAGATCCTTCGCGCGCAGCTGACGCAGCTGGACGCCGACCTTGCGAGTGGCAGCTTGGACCTAGAGCAGCATCGCCTGGCGCGCGCAGAAGTCACGCGCCGCGTGCTTGATGAAGAGGCCGTGAATGAAGCACCACGGGTGGCGGGCGCGTCGCGCAAAACCGCGCTGTCCTTGGCCTTGTGTGTGCCGGTTTTTGCGCTGGCAAGCTACGCGTTTTTGGGCAACTTTGAGGCCCTGTCGCCACAGGCGGTGGCAGGTTCACCGGAAGCCGAAGTGACGCAAGCTGAGATCACGACCATGGTGGAAACCTTGGCGCAGCGCATGAAAGAAAAGCCCGACGATCCCGTCGGCTGGACGATGCTGGCCAATGCCTATTCGGCGCTGCAACGTTTTCCTGAGGCCGACGTAGCTTACAAAAAAGCCACAGCCTTGTCGCCCAACAATGCCCAGCTTTTGGCCGACCACGCCGACGTGCTGGCGATGATTCAAGGCCGCAGCGCGGCGGGCGAACCGCTCAAGCTGATCGAGCGCGCCTTGACGATTGAGCCCAACAATTTGAAAGCTTTGGCACTGGCCGGCAGCGCCGCTTTTGAGCGAAAAGACTTCCCCGCTGCGCTGGCCTATTGGGGCAAGGCGCGCAAGCTGGCACCCGAAGGTGAGTTTGCGCAAAGCCTGGACGCGAGCATCGCCGAAATCAAACAAGCCGCGCCGGGTGCGGTGGCGATGGGCTTGCCTGCTGCATCCACTGCACCTGCTGCACCGGCGAGCGCGTCGGCTGTGATCGCAACCGCAACCGCAACCGCAACTGCCTCAGCAGGCATCACTGGCACCGTCACCCTGGCCCCAGCGCTGTTGGCACGCGCTGCACCGACCGACACCGTCTTCATCTTCGCCCGCGCCGCCGAAGGCCCGCGCATGCCGCTGGCAATCGTGAAAAAGCAAGTCAGTGACTTGCCCTTCAACTTCAAACTCGACGACAGCACCGCCATGTCGCCGCAAATGAAGTTGTCGAACTTTGCCGATGTGGTGGTCGGTGCGCGCGTCTCAAAATCGGGTCAAGCGACGCCAACGGCGGGCGACTTGACGGGGCAGTCCGCGCCTTCGAAAACTGGCGGTGCTGCGGTGACGCTGGTGATCGACTCTGTGCAGCCATAAGAGATCAACAGTTCACCGCACAGGCGTAGAGGCGCAGAGGAACGCAGAGAAGGGCTGAGGGAAAGAAGGGCTGATGGAACATAAGAAGGGCCGCCAGGAATTTGTATTCTCTGCGGCCTTCTGTGTTCTCAGCGGGTCTGCGCTGAAGTGTCTGACATCACTTTCGTTACATCACTTTCGCCATCGCACTCGCCACCGCATCCAAGTTGCGGCTGTTCAAGGCCGCCATGCAAATGCGGCCCGAGTCCAAACCGTAGATGCCGAATTCGCTGCGCAGGCGCTGCATTTGCGGGGTGCTCAAGCCGGAATAGCTGAACATGCCTTGTTGGCGGGTGATGAAGCTGAGGTCTTGCTTCACGCCGTGGGCTTGCAGCTTTTCGACCAAGGCACCGCGCATGGATTTGATGCGCACGCGCATGGCCTCGAGTTCGCTTTCCCACAGGCTGCGCAGTGCGGGTGTGGTGAGCACCATGGCCACCACCTGCGCGCCTTGGGTGGGCGGGCTGGAGTAGTTGGTACGGATGACG
>JANPNT010000646.1:0-7641 GCA_031427655.1 Burkholderiales bacterium | reverse complement strand
CGATCAAACGCGTTTGCGCGCGCAGCTCGCGCGGTTGCGCGGCCCAAATCAATAAACCGTCGAAATGGCTTTGGTGATTGGCAAAGTAAATGCGCTGCTCGGCCTTGGGCGGGCAGCCGTACCAATGCCCCTGCGCGCCGGTGATGAGACGGGCCAGGAACACCAGGAACAAGCCAGCGGCTTCGGGGAGCTTCATGTGGTGAAGGTTAACCGCGACGGGCTTTGGAATTCATTCACCGCATCGGCGCAGAGAGCGCCGAAGGAACGCAGATGAGTACAGAGGAAGGGCAAATAGTTTGTGGGTGTTCCCCTCCAGCTTTTCTTTGCGCTACCTCTGCGCCTCTGCGGTGACGCGCTTCAACATCAATGCCTGAAATGCCGCACACCCGTGAGCACCATGGCAATGCCGCGCTCGTTGGCGGCAGCTATCACTTCGTCGTCGCGCATCGAGCCGCCTGGCTGAATGACGCAAGTCGCACCGGCCTCGCACACCACGTCGAGGCCGTCGCGGAAGGGAAAGAAGGCGTCGCTGGCCACCACCGACCCGGCCAAGCTGAGCCCGGCGTTTTCAGCCTTGATGCTGGCAATGCGCGCCGAGTCGATGCGGCTCATTTGGCCTGCGCCCACGCCCAGGGTCATACCGCCAGCGCAGAACACGATGGCGTTGCTTTTCACGTACTTGGCCACTTTCCAGGCAAACATCAAATCGCTGAGTTGCTCAGCGCTGGGCTGCTTGAGGGTGGCCACTTTGAGGTCGCTCATTTGCAGCTCGTGGTTGTCGGCCGATTGAATCAACAAGCCCGAGCCGACACGCTTCATGTCTTGCGCGTTGCGGCCCCAGTTGCCTTCTGAGGGCAGCGCAATCTTCAGCACCCGTGTGTTGGGTTTGGAAGCGAACAGCGCCAAGGCTTCAGGCGTGAAGCTGGGTGCCATCAGCACTTCGACAAATTGCTTGGCCACCAGCGCAGCGCCGACGGCGTCGAGTTCGCAGTTGAAGGCGATGATGCCGCCGAAGGCCGAGGTGGGGTCGGTCTTGAAGGCTTTGGCATAGGCCTCGGCGGCATTCGCGCCCACCGCCACGCCGCAGGGGTTGGCGTGTTTGACGATCACACAAGTGGCGGATGACGCACCAGCGGTGAAGCTCTTCACACACTCCCAAGCCGCATCGGCGTCGGCAATGTTGTTGTACGAAAGTTCTTTGCCTTGCAGTTGTTGCGCGGTCACCAACGAACCAGGCGCTGGATGCATGTCGCGGTAAAAAGCTGCGGTCTGGTGCGGGTTTTCGCCGTAACGCAGGTCTTGCAGTTTCACGAAACGGGTGTTGGTTTGAGCGGGGAATTCAGCCTTGCTGCCATCGGCGTTCAGCGACGACAGGTAGTCGCTGATGGCACCGTCGTACACCGCAATGCGGTTGAACGCCGCCACCGATAGCGCGAACTTGGTGGTTGATTGGATGCCGCCATTTTTCAGCTCCGCCAACACACCTGCGTACTGCGACGCATCGGTCAACACCGCCACATCTTTCCAATTCTTGGCGGCCGACCGCACCATCGCGGGGCCGCCAATGTCGATGTTTTCGATGGCCTCTTCCAGCGAGCAACCGGGCTTGGCCACGGTAGCTTCGAAGGGGTACAAATTCACCACCAAGATGTCGATGAGGGTGATGCCGTGTTGCTGCAATGCCGCCATGTGCTCGGGCACGTCGCGTCGCGCCAGCAAGCCGCCATGAACTTTGGGGTGCAGTGTTTTCACGCGGCCGTCCAGCATTTCAGGAAAGCCGGTGTGGTCGGCCACCTCGGTGACGGGCAAGCCTGCATCGGACAGCAATTTGGCGGTGCCGCCGGTGGACAACAACTTGCAGCCGAGTGCGTGCAGCTCGCGCACAAAGTCGAGCACGCCGGTTTTGTCGGAGACGGAGATGAGGGCGGTGAGTTGGGTCATGAAGATGGGCTAACTTGAAAAGAGAAACGGAGGAAAACGCAGCAGCAAATATTGGCATCAACTATTGGCACCAAATATTGGCACCAAAGCAAGGCACCAGGTCAAGGCTCACTTCACCAACTTGTGCTCCACCAGCTTGCGTCGCAGCGTGTTGCGGTTGATGCCGAGCCAGTCTGCGGCGCGACTTTGGTTTTGGTCGGCGTGCTTCATCACCACATCAAGCAGCGGCTTTTCCACCACGCGAAGAATCATCTCGTACATGGCTGCGGGCTCCACCCCGCGCAGGTCTTTGAAGTAGGTCTCCAAGCTGTCCCGAACGCATTCTTCGATGTGCTTTTTACTTTGGCTGGTGCTCATGCGGGCTCTGCTGCGGGTTTGGCTGCGGGTTCAGCTGTGGGTTCAGTTTCAACCGCTTCTGTTGAAAACGATGTTGAAGGTAAAAAATGATGCGCGTCAGCCAGTTGATCAAACCAATCCGTCACGGCGCGCACCTGGGTTTCACACGTCTCTAACAAATTCATCTCGGCGCGAAACGCCTCGCCGCCGGGCAGCGCACGCACCGCCCAGCCTATGTGCTTGCGCGCAGTGCGCACTCCGGCGTGTTCGCCGTACAAACCGTAGTGGTCGTGCAGGTGCTCCAACAACCACGCTTTGGCTTGCAGCACTTCGGGTTCGGGCAGGTGTTCACCGGTTTCCAAGTAGTGCGCCACTTCGCGAAAAATCCACGGGCGGCCCTGCGCAGCGCGGCCGATCATGATGGCGTCCGCGCCCGAAACACGCAGCACTTCGCGCGCCTTTTCGGGCGTGGTGATGTCGCCGTTGGCCACCACCGGAATGGTGAGCGCTGCCTTCACAGCGGCCACGGTGTCGTACTCCGCTTCGCCCTTGTAGCCCTGTTCGCGCGTGCGCCCGTGCACCGCCACCATGGCCACGCCCGCGCTTTCCGCAGCGCGCGCGATGCGCACCGCATTGCGTTCGGCGTGGCACCAACCGGTGCGCATTTTCAAAGTCACCGGCACCTTGTGCGGTGCGCATGCGGCCACCACGGCTTCAATGATGTCCAGCGCCAAAGGCTCGTCTTGCATCAACGCCGAGCCTGCCCATTTGTTACACACCTTCTTGGCCGGGCAACCCATGTTGATGTCGATGATTTGCGCACCACGGTCGATGTTGTAGGCCGCAGCCTCGGCCATCATCGCGGCGTCGGTGCCTGCAATTTGCACGGCAATGGGGTTGACCTCGCCTTCATGGTTGGCGCGGCGGCTGGTCTTCAGCGTGTTCCACAGCTCTTTGCGCGAGGTGATCATTTCGCTCACCGCGTAGCCTGCACCCAAGCGTTTGCAGAGTTGGCGAAACGGCCGGTCTGTCACCCCGGCCATTGGCGCGACAAACAGGCGGTTTGCCAGTTCGATGTGGCCAATTTTCATGGGTGATTCAGGTCAGGTTGCTCAAAAAAGGAGGCAGAGTATAGCGTCGTGTTTCCAGCAAATTGGACGGGAGTGTTGCCTCTGGCGCATTCGCATAATGCAGCTTATGCAAGCATGGTTTGAAGTAACGATGGCGTCGGTGTTGGCGGGTCTGGCCTTGCCCAAGTTTGGGCTTAGCACCATTTTCTTGATCTCGTTGGTATCGGCCACTTTGATCCCGCTGGGCTCAGAGCCAGCGGTGTTTGGTTTGGTCAAACTCAACCCCGCCATGTTCTGGCCGGCCGTGTTGGTGGCCACAGCCGGCAACACCTTGGGCGGCGCGGTGACGTGGTGGATGGGCTACGGCGCTGAACGCGCCGTTGAAAAAGTCACCCACAAACACATCGAAGGCCGCGCACTCACCTGGTTGAAACGCTTCGGGGCGAAAGCCTGTTTGCTGTCGTGGCTGCCCGTGGTGGGCGACCCGCTGTGCGCTGTCGCTGGCTGGCTGAAGCTGCCGTTTTGGCCATGCGTGATCTATATGGCCATCGGCAAGTTCTTGCGCTACGTGACGATGACGGCCGCGTTGATGTGGGTCTTTCCGGGCACATTCACGCCGTAAAAATTCACGCAGCGATTTCCTAAGCCGTTTTGATGGCTTGCTCCAAGTCATTCAGCGCTTGTTCCAGCTTGTGCATCGCGCGCCCCGAGCGGTTGCGAACGGAGGCTTGCGCACGCTGATGGCTCACCAAAGTGCGGCCCAAATCGTCGAGCACCTCTTGCTGAATGGTCACGCCGTGCGGTGCCAATTGCGCGCTCATCACGGCGCGCCGCTTGCGCAGCATTTTTCGTGTTTGCTGGTAAGCATGCTCGGCCAACGCACGGCGTTGGCGGTAGCTGAAAGTGTTGGCCAAAAACATTTCCGGGTCGCGGTGGTCGGGCTCAAACAACACGATGGTGGTGTTCGGGTGGCTGCGCTCATAGCCTTTCATGCCCAGCTCTAAGCGCGAATGAATCATGGTGCGAAAGGTCTGCGACAACACCACCGGCAAGCCGCCGTCGGTCAGCTTTGGAATCACCGCTTCGCCGCTGGACAACACACGCCGCGAGGGCGCGCGCGTGCTGTCAAACGGCACCAGTGGGTTGAGGCAAATCAGCAGGTCGAGGCCTTCGTCCAACAGCACCGAAGCGTGCAGCGTTTTCTTCAACGCCCCGTCCACGAAATAGCGGCCCTCGATCTCCACCGGCGGAAACAAACCGGGCAGTGCAGCGCTGGCTTGCACCGCTTTAGAGATGGGCACATGGTCGAGCCCGGGCTGGCCAAATTCGGCGGAGTCGCCGCTGTCCAAGTCGGTGGCCACCAGCACCAGCTTGCGCTTCAACTCGCGGAAATCATTGGTGCGCCCGGGCGCGCTGAACTGCTTTCGCAGCTGCGTGTCGATCATTTCGTTGGAAAAAATGCCAGTCGGCAAAACACTGCCCAAGCGTTCAAACGCCGCCAGCAGCGAGCCGCCGTTGAAGGCATAGCGCAAGCCCGCCTGAGCCGCCACCGAAGGCAACTTGGACAAGCGCTTGGCGTACTCGCCCCAAGCCGGGCGCACCAGCACCGACGGGTCAAACACGTCGTCTCGGGTGCCGGTGTTTTCGATGAACGACGCGCAGAGCTCACGCGGCGTGATGCCGTTGGCCAAGCCGGCCGCAATGAAGCCGCCAGACGAGACGCCGACGTAGGCGTAAAGCTCGTTGAACTTCAAGCCGTTGAGCGCTTCGTCGAGCGCGCACAGCGCACCGATTTCGTAGATGGCACCGAGCGGTCCGCCACCGGCCAGGGCCAGGGCGATGCGAGGTTTCTTAGCGTTGGCTTTGGTCATGTGATGCGCGCAAACGTGTGTTCAAAACAGGAGGGCTGCTCTCTCCCCCTCGACGGAGTAGGGCTGGAGAGGAGGTGAAAACTCAACCTACAAACAGTCATTCCTGGGCGCTGAACAACCACTGGCAGGTAGCAAAGTTTTCACCTTTTCCCAACCCTCTACGTCAAGGAAAAAGGGCCTATCAAAAGCAAGTCGACAAAAAGGGCGCCTGAGCGCCCTTTCGACTCAAAGCTTTAGCAACTCAAGCAGATTTACGTGCCGGTGCGCGCTTGGTTGCGGCTTTCGCTGCTGGTTTCGCTGCTGGTTTCGCTGCTGGCTTCGCTGCTGGTTTCGCTGCTGGCTTGGTGGCAGTTTTTGCAACGGCTTTCACAGCCGCCTTGACGCTCTTCGCTGCTGGCTTGGCAGCGGCTTTCACTGGCGCTGCTTTGGAAGCAGCAGGAGCCTTGCCCATCTTCGCCACTTGCGCGCTCAAGCTGTCGATGCGGTCGAGCAATGCGTCCACGTCTTTTGACGAAGGCACGCCCAGCTTGTTCAGCGCTTTGGAAACGCGCTCTTCAAAGATGGATTCCAGCTTGTCCCACTGCTGGCCGGCCTTGGCGGACACGTCGCCGGCCATGTTGCTCATCTTGCTCATTTTTTGCGTCACTTCGCTGATTTTGTCTTCGGCCAAACCTTGGGTTTTCTTTTGCAAGTGGGTGCCTTCTTTGACAAGGGCTTCAAACACTTTGCCGCCTTCTTCCTGGGCCTTGGCAAACGCGCCCAAACCAGCCAGCCAAATTTGCTGAGCCGAGTCTTTCACGGTGCCAGCCAGGGCGCTGTCGAACACGCCGCCCGCAAAGCTGCTTGCCGATGCTGCTTTTTTTTCTGCCATTTGTTTGAGTTTCTTGACCATGGTGTTCATCCTTTTTTGTTTGTGATGGCGACTCGCATGGTGCAAGTGCCTGGGCCACGACTGTAAGCAGCGAATGGGTTGCGTGCCTGGGTGCAGCCTTCTAATCGGCTAGTGAGGCGGCTCTATCCGTGCGGCCAGGCGATGCCAACGGGACACCGGGTAACCGCGCACCAGCAGCAAGCGGCCAATGGTCAAAATGCAAAAGTTCTGAAGTCCAAAAATCAGCCGCGCAACAACAGGAGCAGCCATGCAATATTTCGTGACCGGGGCCACCGGCTTCATCGGCAAACGCCTCGTCAAAACTTTGCTGGAGCGCCGCGGTGCGGTGGTGCATTACCTGTTGCGCCCTGAAAGCGAAGGCAAAGTGCCCGCGCTGCTGGCGTATTGGGGTGTGACCAAAACGCGCGCCATTCCGGTCTACGGCGACCTCACCACAAAGAAGCTGGGCGTGTCTGCCGAAGCCATGCGGGCACTCAAGGGCAAGATCGATCACGCCTATCACCTAGCCGCCGTGTACGACCTCAGCGCCGACGAAGAAAGCCAGGTGCGCGTGAACATTGAAGGCACGCGCAACATGGTCGAGCTGGCCAAGGCCATTGACGTGGGCCACCTGCACCACGTCAGCAGCATTGCCGCAGCTGGCCTGTACGAAGGCGTGTTTCGCGAAGACATGTTCGAAGAAGCCGAGGGCCTGGAGCACCCCTACTTCATGACCAAACACGAGAGTGAAAAAATCGTTCGCAAAGAATGCAAAGTGCCGTGGACGGTGTATCGCCCGGCCCTGGTGGTGGGCGACAGCAACACCGGCGAAATGGACAAGATCGACGGCCCGTACTACTTCTTCAAACTCATTCAGCGCATGCGCCAGTTGCTGCCGCCGTGGATGCCCAGCGTGGGCTTGGAGGGCGGGCGCATCAACATCGTGCCGGTGGACTTTGTGGTGGCCGCCCTGAACGTCATCAGCCACCAAAAAAACGACCTCAACAAAAAATGCTTCCACTTGGTAGACCCGAAAGGCTACCGCGTGGGCGATGTGCTGGACATCTTCAGCAAGGCCGCGCACGCGCCCAAGATGAACCTGTTCATAAACGCTGCGCTGTTGGGCTTCATTCCCAAAAGCGTGAAGACGGGCCTGATGGCTTTGGCACCGGTGCGCCGCGTGCGCAACGCCGTCATGAAAGACCTGGGCCTGCCTGACGACATGCTCACCTTCATCAACTTCCCCACCCGCTACGACTGCCGCGAGACCACCGCCGCACTCAAAGGCAGCGGCATCGAGTGCCCACAGTTGGGCGACTACGCGTGGCGCTTGTGGGACTACTGGGAGCGTCACCTCGACCCCGCGCTGTTCATCGACAAGTCGTTGCGCGGCGCGGTGGGCGGCAAGGTGGTGCTCATCACTGGTGGCTCATCGGGCATCGGTTTGGCCGCCGCCGCCAAGTTTGCTGAGGCCGGTGCCATCACCGTGATTTGCGCGCGCGACCCGGTGAAGCTGGCCGAAGCCAAAGCGGAAATCATGGCCGCTGCGGGC
>JANPNT010000645.1:0-5962 GCA_031427655.1 Burkholderiales bacterium | reverse complement strand
GCTTCATTCCCAGCGCGCTGAAAAAAGTCGAGCAAGCGCGCCGCATCATCGAGGCCAGCGGCCGCGACATTCGCTTGGAGGTCGACGGTGGCATCAAGATCGACAACATCCGCGACGCCGCCAATGCCGGTGCTGACACTTTTGTGGCCGGCAGCGCCATCTTCAACACGCCCGATTACAAGGCGGTGATGGATGCGATGCGCAGGTCTCTCGCAAAATGAAATCCGCTGCGTGAACCTCGACGCCATTCAAGCCGCCATCGTTGACCTTGACGGCACGATGATCGACACCCAGGCCGACTTTGTCGTCGCCTTGAACGCCACCCTTGACGCGCTGAAGTTGTCGCACGTGGATGCACATTTCGTGTCGCAAACCGTGGGCAAGGGCTCGGAGCATTTGATCCGCAGCACCCTGGCCAAAGTGGGTGCCGATGCGGCACTCTATGAGTCAGCTCGCGCGCTTTATCAAAGCCACTATTTGCGCGTCAACGGCGACCATTCGCAGGTCTACCCCGGTGTGATCGAAGGCCTGAAAAAGATGCAGGCACGCGGCTGGAAACTCGCCTGCTTGACCAACAAGCCGACAGCATTTGCACTGCCGTTGCTGGACAAAAAAGGTTTGTCTGGCTACTTCAGCCGCGTCTTCGGCGGTGACGCCTTCGAGCGCATGAAACCCGACCCGCTGCCGCTGCTGAAAACCTGTGAAGCCCTGGGCACCTTGCCCGCTCACACCTTGATGATTGGCGACTCCAGCAACGACGCTCGCGCCGCCCGCGCCGCCGGTTGTCGGGTGATGTTGGTGACCTACGGCTACAACCACGGCGTGCCGGTGCACACGGTGGACGCTGACGGTTTCATTGAGCGCATTGAAGATTTGAAGTGACCGCAGCAATAAACGTCCCTGCTACACTTTTTCTATGTTTAAGCCAGCACCACAAATCATCAGGTCGCTCGACCAAAAAGCTTGGCCCTGGCGGGCCTGAGCACAGATTTGTTTGGCTCGCGCGCAGTGCTTCAGCAAAGCTTGGCGCAAGTTCCGCAGACGCCGTGGCCCACCACCCGTCTGCGCATGACACATCAAACCAGCACCGCTGAACACGGCGGCGTCTGTGTGGTTGAAGAAAGCACTCCGTGATCACTGAACTTGAATTCAAAAGCCTCGCCGCGCAGGGCTACAACCGCATCCCGCTGATGGCCGAGGCCTTCGCCGATCTGGAAACCCCGCTGTCGCTTTACTTGAAGCTCGCCCACTCTGGCGGGAGCGCCCAGACGGGTGCGGGCTCTGGCAAACACAGTTTCTTGTTGGAATCGGTGGTCGGCGGCGAACGCTTTGGCCGCTACTCCTTCATCGGCCTGCCCGCACGCACCTTGCTGCGCGCCACCGGCTTCAAAACCGAGGTCGTCACCGACGGACAAGTGGTGGAGACCTTCGACGGCAATCCGCTCGATTTCATCGCCGCCTACCAGCAGCGTTTCAAGGTCGCGCTGCGCCCCGGAATGCCGCGTTTTTGTGGCGGCTTGGCGGGCTACTTTGGCTACGACGCGGTGCGCTTTATTGAGCCCAAGTTGGCCAAAACGCAGAAGCCCGGTGGCATCGATACGCCCGACATCCTGCTGCTGCAATGCGAAGAACTCGCGGTCATCGACAACCTGTCGGGCCGCTTGTATTTGATCGTCTATGCCAACCCTGCTGAGGCCGAGGCTTACTTCAAAGCCAAGCGCCGCCTGGGCGAGCTGGGCGACAAGCTGAAATACAGCGTGACCGCGCCCGCCGTCAAACGCGTCACCGCCCACAGCGTGGAGCGCGACTTCGCCAAGCCCGACTACATCGCCGCCGTGCTCAAGGCCAAGGAATACATCGCTGCGGGCGACATGATGCAAGTGCAAATTGGCCAGCGCTTGCGCAAGCGCTACAGCGAAAGCCCGCTCAGTCTGTACCGCGCACTGCGTTCTCTGAACCCCTCGCCCTACATGTATTTTTACGACATGGGCGACTTCCAAATTGTCGGCGCGTCGCCCGAGATTTTGGTGCGCCACGAACACACGCCCGAAGGCGCAAAAATTACCATTCGCCCGCTCGCAGGCACGCGTCCGCGCGGTGCCACACCCGAGCAAGACAAGGCGTTGGAAGTGGAGTTGAAGGGCGACCCGAAAGAGCGTGCCGAGCATTTGATGCTCATCGATTTGGCGCGCAACGACATCGGCCGCATCGCCAAAACCGGCAGCGTCAAAGTCACCGAGTCGTTCAGCGTGGAGCGCTACTCGCATGTGATGCACCTCGTCAGCAACGTCGAAGGCATGCTGAAAGACGGCATGTCCAACCTCGATGTGTTGCGCGCCACCTTCCCGGCCGGCACGCTCGCCGGTGCGCCGAAAATTCGCGCCATGGAAATCATCGACGAGCTGGAGCCGGTGAAACGCGGCATCTACGGCGGTGCCTGCGGCTACCTCAGTTTTGCCGGCGACATGGATGTGGCCATCGCCATCCGCACCGGCATCGTGAAAGACCAAACGCTTTACGTACAGGCCGCGGCGGGCGTGGTGGCCGACTCGGTGCCCGAGCTGGAATGGCAAGAAACCGAGGCTAAAGCGCGTGCCTTGATACGCGCTGCTGAGTTGGTTGAAGAGGGTTTTTGACGCTGCGGATCACGCCGTCAGTGGCATGCCGTGCCCAACAAGCTGAGCGCCACGCAGCTCTGACGCTCGCCGCAAACCCCTGCCGCCGGAGCGCAGCCTGGGACCTGAAGACTGGCAAGCTGGCGTGGGTGCACAAAAATTCCCCACCTTTAATTGGGGCCTGTTGCTGACCACTGGCGACAACCTGGCGTTTGCGGGTCGCCCCAACGACCGCAACTTCCGTGCGTTCGATGCCAACAGTGGCAAGGTGTTTTGGGACACGGCGACGCCGTCGGGCGTGACGGTTGTGCCGACCTCGTTCGAAGTGGACGGCGAGCAGTATGTTGCGGTGCAGGCCGGCTGGGGTGTGGACGCGCAACGCATGCAAGCAGGCATCGACAACTAGTCGGGCAAGGTTTCCGGCGTGCCTCAGGGCGGCACGGTGATGGTCTGCAAGTTGGCAAGTGAAGCGGCGGTTTCGGCCTGAACCGCTCACGCGGTACCTGTCGAAACCGCTCACGCGGTACCGGCTGAAATCGCTCACGCGGTTTGGGCCGACCACCGCTGCGGCGCAGCAGCGGGTGCACGCTAGACCAGCAATGCCACCGCAGCTGAAAAGGTCAAGAACGCCAGCACGGTGCTGAGCAACACGATGCGGGCGATGCGACCAGCGTCGGCCCCGAAACGCTCCGCCAGCATTGGCACATTGCTGGCGCTCGGAAGTGCCGCCACCAGCGCCAGCACCGTGGCGGAGAAACTGTCCAAAGGGGCACCCATGGCCATGGCGACGCGGCCGGTGCCCAGGACCAGGGCAGGGTGCACGATGAGTTTGTAAAACACGATCAATGCCACGTCGCTTCGACGTGGTGTGGCCGATGTTGATGTTGATACAGACACCGTGGCCGCGGTCATGGCCCGCATCCGTGAACGCGCCAGCATCGCGCCCAGCGCGAACAGCGCCACTGGCGACGCTGCATCGGCCAGCATCGCCACCGGTCGCATCAGCATGACCGGCACCGTCACGCCAGAAGCTGACACCGAGCAACCCAGAACGATGGCCCAGGGCAGCGGGTTCGTGGCCATGCCTTTGAGGGCGTTCAACAGCGCCTGGCCCGAACCCAGCGGTGCTGCTTGGCTCTTTCCGATTTTTGATCCCGGTCCCGCTCCCGTTCCTCGGCGCGACAGGGCGATGCACAGCGACGAGGTGATCACCATGTCAATCGCCAGCGCGACGATGGCTGGGGCTGCGGCGCGCTGCCCCAGCAGCCCCACCAACAACGGCACGCCCATGAAGCCCGAGTTGGGGAACGCGGCGACCAGCGCGCCGAACGCGCCGTCGTTCCAGCCGATGTGTCCTCGGCGCGTGGTGGCGACACTGATGCCCACCATCAACAAGGCGCACAGCAGGTAAGTGAAGAAAATGCTAGGGTCGAACATGCGCGCGATTGGCGTGGCTGCACCAAATCGAAACAGCATGCACGGCAGAGCGAAATACAGCACAAACAGGTTGAGCCCCGGAATCGAATCGAGCGGCAGCCAGCCACAGCGCGCGACGGCGTAGCCGCACAGCACCAGCGCGAAAAAGGGGAAGGTGATCTCAAGGATGTGCAGCATGTGCCGGCGCCGCGCTCAGCGGCCGCTCATGCCGCCTGAACTCGCTGCGCCTGGCGCCAGCCGGCCGCGGCCATCGGCCGCGCCTGCTGACCGGTTCGCTCGGCGTCGGCGCTCGCCGCACTGCCCTGGCGCGCGCGCGCCAGGATGCCCTGCAGGATGGACGCCATGCGGAACATGTTGAAGGCCATGTAGTAGTCCCAGTGCGGCAGGCCGGCGCGGCCGGTGCGCTTGCAGTAGGCGGCCAGGTAGACATCTTCCGACGGAATGCCCAGCGCTGCCAGGTCGTGTCCCTTCAGGCCCCGGAACTCCGTTGGTGTGACGCGCCAGGCCATGCCGTGGTAGGCCAGATCGACGAGCGGGTGGCCGAGTGTGGAGAGTTCCCAGTCCAGCACCGCCAGCACGCGCGCTTCGGTGGGGTGAAAGATCAGGTTGTCGATGCGGAAATCGCCGTGCACGAGCGCGGTCTCGTCGCCTTCGGGCCGGTGCGCCGGCAGCCATTCGATCAGCCGCTCCATCGCGTCGATGGGCTCGGTTTCGCTGGCGCGGTACTGCCGCGTCCAGCGCTCGATCTGCCGCGCCAGATAGTTCTGTGGCCGGCCGAAGTCGGCCAGGCCGGCGGCTTGCAGGTCGACGCTGTGCAGCGCGGCGATCACGCGGTTCATCTCGGCGTAGACGGCGCCGCGTTCGTCGCGCGTCAGCTCGGGCAGCGCGGGGTCGGCGAAGACGCGGCCGTCGATGAAGTCCATCACATAGAACGGCGAGCCGATGACCGCCGGGTCTTCGCACAGCGCATGCATGCGCGGCACCGGCACGCCACTGCCGGGGAGCGCGGCCAGCGCGGCCATCACGCGGTACTCGCGCTCGATGGCGTGCGCCGAGGCCAGCATCACGCCCGGCGGCTTGCGGCGCAGCACCCAGCGGTGCTCACCCGCGGTCACGCGGTAGGTCGGGTTCGACTGGCCACCAGTGAGCTGCGCCACCTGCAGCGGGCCAGCGAAATCGTGCACGTGGCGGCGCAGGTAGGGCGCCAATGCATCGACGGGAAGCAGTTCGATCACGGCTGCGCCACCGCCGGCCGCGAGCCCTTCAGGATGCGCTTGGCCAGGCTCCAGCGGTGCACCTCGGATGGGCCGTCGTAGATCCGGAAGGCGCGCATGTCGGCAAAGATGCGTGCCACCACCGTCTCGGCCGTCACGCCCTGGCCGCCGAGGATCTGCACGCAGCGGTCGGCCACACGCCAGACCGCTTCGGAGACGATGACCTTGGCGCGGCTGGACTCATGCAGCGCGAGCTGTCCCTGGTCCAGCACCCAGGCGCAATGCTGCACCGTCAGGCGCGCGACGTGCAGGTCCATCTCGTTGTCGGCCAGCATGAAGCCCACGCCTTCGTGCTCGCCGATCGGCCGGCCGAAGGCCAGGCGGCGGCGCGCGTACTCCAGCGCCACGTCGTGGGCGCGGCGCGCTGCCCCCAGCCAGCGCATGCAGTGCGTCAGCCGCGCCGGTGACAGCCGCACCTGCGCGTAACGGAAGCCCTGCCCCAGCTCGCCGAGGATGGCCGAGGCCGGCACCCGCAGGCCTTCGAAGCGCAGCACGCCGTGCCCGCCGGGGAAGCAGGTGTCCAGCGTGTCCATGTTGCGTTCCAGCGTGATGCCAGACAACCCGCCGGGCGAGCGCATGTCGGCCAGGAACATGGTTGCGCCCACGTCGGGCACCTTGGCCATGATGATCGCCAGT
>JANPNT010000644.1:0-3334 GCA_031427655.1 Burkholderiales bacterium | reverse complement strand
GCCCGAAGTGGTGTCGCAAGCCATGCGCACCGTGGTGCGTGAAAACAAGCTCGAAAGCTGCTACTTGCGCCCCTTGATTTGGATCGGTTCCGAGAAGCTCGGCGTCAGCCCGCGCGGCAACACCATTCACGCCATGGTGGCAGCGTGGTCTTGGGGCGCTTACCTGGGTGAAGACGGCATGAAGCGCGGCATCCGCGTGAAAACCAGCAGCTACACGCGCCATCACGTCAACATCACCATGACGCAGGCGAAGGCGGTGAGCAACTACACCAACTCCATCCTCGCCAACATGGAAGCGCTGGACGACGGCTACGACGAAGCCTTGCTGCTGGATGCGTCCGGCTTCGTCAGCGAAGGCGCGGGCGAGAACTTGTTCATCATCAAAAAAGGCGTGGTCTACACGCCCGACCTGGGTGCCGGTGCGCTCAACGGCATCACGCGCAACACCATCCTCGCCATCTGCGACGACCTCGGTTTGAAGCTGGTGGAAAAGCGCATCACGCGCGACGAGGTCTACATCTGCGACGAGGCTTTCTTCACCGGCACTGCGGCTGAAGTGACACCGATACGCGAGCTGGACCGGGTTGAGCTGGGGACGGGTTCTTATGTTGGAACCAGAGGCCCCATAACCGAAAAAATCCAAACCGCCTTCTTCGACATCGTCAACGGCCGCAACCCCAAGTACGCCGAATGGCTGACTTTGGTGGCCTGAAGCGAGCAGGTTGATGAACCGCGCCGCGCCTGTTGTTGAAGTCACCACCGCCGACCTCCAAGGAGGCGGCGTGGTGTTTTGCCCCAATCCGAAAATGACACTTTGGAGCACCCACCCCAAGGTTTTCATTGACGTGGCCACCACCGGGGAAGGCAAGTGCGCCTACTGCGGCACGGTTTACCGCTTGAAGGCGGGCGAGAAAGTCCACTCGCACTGAACCGATGAAACGCACCCTCGTCATTGCGCCGCAGTGGATAGGCGACGCGGTGATGACGCAGCCTCTGATGGCGCGCCTTCATGCCCGAGGCGAGGTGATCAGCGCAGCCGCCCTGCCTTGGGTGGCACCGGTTTATCGCGCGATGCCAGAGGTGAGTGAAGTCATCGAATTGCCCTTTGCGCATGGGCGTTTGGATTGGGCGCAGCGGCGCGCTGTCGCAAGCAGCTTGAAAGGTCGTTTTGATGCTGCGCTGGTGCTGCCCAACTCCATCAAAGCCGCGTTGATTCCGTGGTTGGCCCGCATCCCTCAGCGTGTCGGTTATCAAGGAGAAGGTCGGCCTTGGTTGTTGAATAAGCGCTTCCCGAATCCGTTGGGCAGGCCGCCGATGGTCGCGTTTTACAGCGCCTTGGCTGGAGAAGTTGCGGCAAACGAGTCGCCAGTTTTGCGCTTCGACGCCGCCATATTGCAGCGAGCCGTCGATGCGGTCGGTGTGCGCGCGCAGGCTTACTGGGCATTTGCGCCAGGTGCCGAATACGGCCCCGCCAAGTGCTGGCCCGCCGAGCGTTACGCCGAATTGGCGCGCGCCTTGTTTGGGCGCCACGGCCAACCGGTCTTGCTGTTGGGCTCGGCCAAAGAGGCCGCACTGTGCGAGGAGATTTCCGCCGCCGCGCCGGGCGCTTGCCGCGTGCTGGCCGGCAAAACTTCGCTCATCGACGCCATGTCCTTGATCGCCGCATCGCGCGGCGTGGTCAGCAACGATTCGGGTTTGATGCATGTGGCCGCTGCCTTCGGAGTGCCACAGGTCGCGGTGTTCGGCTCCACCAGCCCCGAGCACACACCACCACTCAACGCACGGGCTCAGGTGATTTGGTTGAAGGCGGAATTGCAGCTCGACAGCATGCCCTGCTTCGACCGCGTCTGTCGGTTTGGACACTCGCGGTGTTTGACCGAGGTATCTGCCGCGCGTGTGCAAGAAGCCCTCGAACGAAAACTCGTGCCTGACTGATGCCCTCAGCGCAAGGGTTCAGTCTTTGCGCTCGCCGTCCGTTCGTTCTCCATTTTTGCGCCCTGAAAACATCGTCCACCAAACGATCAAGACGATGACCGCCAGCGCGGCCAGGGCTTCCAGCAGAATCAACCACATGACGACGTACTCGAAGTGCTCACAGCGTTGGATCTTAGTGGCGCTGATGCTTGTGTTGGCCAGTTGCGCCAGCCCGCCGCTCAATCAACCGACCGCGCCCGACATCAACCCGCCCGCAGCCGCTGAACCGGCGATCACCGCAGCGCCTTTGCTGCGCCCACGCGCGCGCTGGGTGCCCGTCAATTTCAGCGACCTGCCCGGCTGGGAACAAGACCGCAGCGCCGAGTTGTGGCCTGCCCTGCTGCGCAGCTGTGAGCGGCCCGCGCCCGAGTGGCTGCGCATGTGTGGGCAGGCGCGCGCGGCGTCGCTCTTGAACTCGTCTGACGACAGCACGCGGCTCTGGCTGCAACAGAACTTGCAAGCCTATCGGGTGGAGTCGCTCACTGGCGTGGCGCAAGGCCTGATCACCGGCTACTACGAACCTGTGATCGACGCCATGCGCACCGCGCAAGGCGGGTTCAAATTTCCACTGCACAGCCCGCCCACCGACCTGACCACCCGCAAACCTTATTGGACGCGCCAACAGCTCGACACCCTGCCCGCAGCGCAAGACAGCCTGCGCGGCAAAGCCATCGCCTTTGTGGCCGACCCGCTCAGCGTGTTGACTTTGCAAATTCAAGGCTCGGGCCGCTTGAATTTGACTGAGCCTGATGGCGGCAAAAAGCGGGTTCGCGTGGCGTTTGCGGGGCACAACGACCAGCCCTACAAATCGGTCGGACGGTGGTTGATTGAGCAAGGCGAATTGCGCGTTGAGCAAGCCTCGTGGCCCGGCATCAAAGGCTGGACGCAACGCAACCCGCAGCGCGTGAACGAGCTGATGTGGGCCAATCCGCGCGTGGTGTTTTTTCGCGAAGAAGCCTTGCCTGATGCCGCTGCGGGTGCCGTCCCTGGTCAAGTCCCGGGCCAAGTACCTGGACAAGTACCGGGCCCTGTTCGCGCAGGGGCAAATCCCGATTTCGGGAGCGATAGAAGACTTGTACTTTTAGTGCGCCACTGTAGTTCCACCAACAAAAGGAGACAGATTCATGAATCACAGCTTGACCAGGCGTGATGTCGTGCGCGCGGCCGCAGCCGGCGCCGCCATCTCGCTCACCCCCTTTGCCCATGCGCAAACCACCTGGCCGGCCAAGCCCGTCATGATGGTCGTTCCCTTTCCGGCGGGCGGCGGCACCGATGCATTCGCCCGCCCGTTGGCGGCGCAATTCGCCAGGCAGACCGGCAAGCAGCTGGTCATCGACAACCGGGGCGGTGCCGGCGGTAC
>JANPNT010000643.1:0-1629 GCA_031427655.1 Burkholderiales bacterium | reverse complement strand
CAGGTGATGAGTTCTTACACTTATCACATGGACCTCACAGCCTCGCTTTCTCCGGAAACTTGCTATACCCCCGCGCTTCTACCGTACTCGGCAGAGGCAGGTTTCTCATTAATTGAAGTGCTGGTTGCCATCATCATTCTTAGTATCGGCATGTTGGGCGCCGTGGGCATGCAGACTGCCGCCCTGCAGTCGAATAAAGAGTCGCGCAATTCGGCAGCTGCCACCAGCTTTGGCCGGGAATTCGCTGAAAAAATGCGCGCCAACAAAGCCGTGGCCATCCGGTCTCTCCCAGGCACAGTCAACCCTTATGTGTTTGATGTCACGCTGACCGGCAGCACCGCTGTAGCGACGCCTAGCCAGAACTGCGCTACTGTTGGCTGCCCGCTCGCGGAGGATGTTGCGCGCTGGGATGTCGCGGACTGGCAATTGCGGGCACAGCAAGAGCTTCCTTCGCCGCGCGCTAAAGTCTGTTTTGACAATGATCCCTATGACAGCGCCGGAAGACCGCGCTGGGCCTGCACCGATTCCGGCGACGTATCCGTATTGAAAATGAGCTGGAATCGCGCCAACACGGCCGGCAAATTGACCTTTACCAGCGAAACGTCGACCGACACGCCCGCACTGGTGGTGTCGTTGACGTCAGGGAGTACGCAGTGATGAATTCAGTGTTTGAACGACCGTCTGCGGCCATGCGTCGCCAATCGGGCATGACACTGATTGAGCTGCTGGTGGCGCTGGCCTTGGGGTTGCTGGTCACTGTGATTGCTGCCACTGCGCTTTTGCTGGGCCAACAGGGTTACCGTGCCGTCGACGCTACCACGAGCCTGCGAGACCGCGAGCGTTTTGCGGTCGACCTGATCACCCGGCTCGTGGTGCAGGCAGGGTTTCAAGATTTTGGCGCAACGCAGGTGTCGTTGCGCGCCAATGCAGCGCAGGCAACAGGCACCGACCCCGAGCCCGATATCTTTGGCTGGAACAATGCAATTTATTTCGACCCAAACGACGTGGAGCTGAGCAAATCGACCAACCTTACCAGCGGTAATCGGCCGGGTGCCTGTACGGTGTCCGACACCTCTTGCAAAAACGGCAGCGACATCCTGGTGGTTCGCTTTCAGGGTGTCAGCGCCCTGACTGATTCGACAGCGTCAGACAACACCATGATCAATTGCTCCGGGCAGGGAGAATCCGGACTGACTAATGGGGCCCTGAACGATCGCTCGATCAGCATGTTTCATGTGACAAGAGCCGCCAGTGGCGAGCCATCGCTGTCCTGCTCTTATTACAAAAAAAGTACCTGGGTCAACACGCCCATTCTGGAAGGTGTGGAATCGTTTCAGGTTCTCTACGGCACCGACGGCGTCACAGCTGGCGTTGCAACGGCGCCTGGCGTGGCGCAAAACTATGTGCCCGACAAATGGCTGCGGGCGGATCAACTGACCATCCCCGGAAGTCCGGCGGCCACACGCAACAACTGGCGTCGTGTTCGTGCCGTGAGAATCGGATTGGTCTTGCGCGGGGCTGCCGGGGCCACGCAGCAGTCAGTGGCGGCCACCTATCAGCCACTGGGCAGCTTGTATGTGCCGGCCACGGCCGATTCTGCTGACCCCGGCCCGTCTCTTACTGTGGCTG
>JANPNT010000642.1:0-4282 GCA_031427655.1 Burkholderiales bacterium | reverse complement strand
GTGGGTTATGTGGGTGCGGGCACGGTGGAATTTATCGTCGAGCCGCAACCTGATGGCGACCTGCGCTTCTATTTCATGGAGATGAACACGCGCCTGCAAGTGGAGCATCCGGTGACCGAAGCCGTCACCGGTTTGGACTTGGTGGAGTGGCAATTGCGCGTGGCCAGCGGCCAGCCTTTGCCGCTGAAGCAGCACGAGTTGACGCTGCGCGGCCATGCCATCGAAGCGCGCATTTGCGCCGAAAACCCCGACGCCCAGTTCCTGCCTGCGACAGGTACCTTGCAGGTTGCACGCTGGCCCGAACACGTCGCCTTTTGTCGCAATGCCGACGGCGAAGGTTTTCATGATGCCGCTGCAGTGCGGGTGGATTCCGGCTTTGCGCAAGGCGATGAGGTGTCGCCGTATTACGACTCGATGATTGCCAAGCTCATCGTCTGGGGCGTGGACCGCGAACAAGCCTTGGCGCGGCTGGATGTGGCGTTGAACCAAACCCATTTGGTGGGCCTGCACACCAACGTGGCCTTCTTGCGCCGCGTGGTGCGCAGCACCGCGTTTGCCAACGCCGACTTGGACACCGCGCTGATCGAACGCGAGCGTGCGGTGTTGTTCAACGCCGCGCCGCTGAGCTTGGAACTTGCAGTGGCCGGCTTGGTGGCGCACACGCTGACGGCCGAAGCCGCCACGCAAACATCAGACCCGTGGTCGCGCCGCGACGGCTGGCGTTTGACGGGCTCCGCGCTGCGGCGCTTTGATGTGGAAACGGGCGGCGAGCATCATGTGATTCGGCTGTCGCGCAGCAAAGAAGGCGCGATGGATTTGCTGATCGGTGAGCAGCGATTGCCGATGAACTTCACGCCCCGCGGCCATAGGGCGTTTGATGTGACGGTGGCCGCTGAGCGCCGCGCACTGACGGTTTACGCGCAGCAAGATCGCCTCACCGTGTTCGGCGCCGAAGCATCCGCTTCCTTGCGATTGATTGACCCCACCACCCACGCCATCGCGCAAGCCGCAGACGCCGCCAGCAGCGGCGGCCGACTCACCGCGCCGATGCCCGGCAAGGTCATCTCCTTCCTCGCCCAACCCGGGCAGGCTGTCAAACAAGGCCAAGCCCTGGCGGTGATGGAAGCCATGAAGATGGAACACACAATCAACTCCCCACGCGACGGCACGGTGGCCGAACTTTTGTACGCCGTTGGCGATCAAGTGAATGAAGGCGGCGAATTGCTGACCTTGGCCTGAAACGAACAAAACATGATCCCCACCCAAGTCACCCTTGTCGAAGTCGGCCCACGCGACGGTTTGCAAAATGAGTCGCAGCCGGTCAGCGCACAGCAAAAGGTCGAGTTGATTCATTTGCTGCAAGCCGCCGGTTTGCGCGAGATCGAAGCCACCAGTTTTGTCAGCCCGAAATGGGTGCCGCAAATGGCAGACAACACGCAGGTGATGAGCGGCATACGGCGTCAGGCGGGTGTTCGCTACTCGGTGCTCACGCCCAATATGAAAGGCCTGGAAGCCGCGTTGACGCTGCCAGTTGCAGAGCGCCCGCACGAAATCGTGGTGTTTGCAGCAGCCACCGAAGCCTTCAGCCAACGCAACATCAATTGCAGCATCGAAGAAAGCATTGAGCGCTTTCGCCCGGTGGTGCTGGCCGCGCACGAAGCGGGCATCAAGGTGCGCTCGGCGGTGTCGTGCGCCTTGGGTTGCCCGTATCAGGGCGAGGTGTCGGCCGATGAAGTGGAGCGCGTAGTGGTGTTGCTGAAATCGATACATGTCGATCACGTCGGCATTGCCGACACCATCGGCGTGGGCACGCCGGTCAAGGTGCAGGCAGCCATGGAACGCGCGCTCAAGCATTACCCACTCAGTGAAGTCAGCGGCCATTTCCACGACACCTATGGCCAAGCGCTGGCCAACATCTATGCCTGTTTGCAAATGGGCATTCACACCTTCGACGCCAGCGTGGCGGGTTTGGGCGGCTGCCCTTATGCCAAAGGTGCCACCGGCAACGTGGGCACGGAAGACGTGCTGTTCATGCTGAACGGATTGGGCATTGACACTGGCGTAGACATCAACAAGTTGGTCGACGCAGCCGCCTACATCTCGGGCGTGCTGGGCAGAAAACCGGTGTCGCGCACGGGCAATGCGCTGCTGGCAAAGCGCGCGCAAACTGCACAACATGTTTGATTCAAAAATAGAAGCGGTGGCCAGTCCTTGCAACAAGGTCTGCCGCATCGACGCCAGCACTGGCTGGTGCGAAGGCTGTCTGCGCACCCTGCATGAAATCGGCGCGTGGTCACAATTCGACGACGCCGACAAACGCGAAGTCGTGAAGCAGCTGGCCCAAAGAAAGCTGCGCGTGCAGCCCCTGCCATCGCCTGCGCAGTGACGCACATCGATTTCTACTTCGACCCCATCAGCCCCTACGCTTACTTGGCGTTTGAGCGTTTGCCTGAAGCTTTGCAAGGCCTGAGCTACAGCGTGAGCTACCGGCCTGTGTTGTTCGCCGCCATGCTGGCGCACCACAGTCAAAAAGGCCCGGCCGAAATTGAACCGAAACGCGCCTGGACTTTCAGGCAAGTGCAGTGGCAGGCCTATCAATTCGGCATCGAACTGCAAACGCCTGCGGAGCATCCGTTCAATCCGCTGGCGCTGCTTCGATTGGCCTTGGCCTGCGCGCCTGCTGGTTCAACCCACAGCGACACGCCCAACCGCCACGTCTGCGAACAAGTGTTGCGCCACGTGTGGCGTGGCGGCGCGAATGCGAATGACCCCGGGCGCTTGGCAGACCTCACCGCAAGGCTGGCCCCGACACGAAGCGCAGCCGATGCTGACGTGAAGCAAGCCCTCAAAAACGCCACCGATCAAGCGCTTGCCTTGGGCGTTTTTGGCGTGCCAAGTTTGGTGACGGGCGGCCGCGTTTTTTGGGGCTTGGACGCCTTGCCCATGCTGCGCGACTTCATCACCGGCGGCACGTGGTTCGACACAACAGCATGGGCTGCTGCAGGCGTTGCACCGCCAGGCGTTCGACGCGCCTGATTTGAGTAGCGGGATGCACCCTAGGGAAAGTGCGGCTGCGCGCTTGGTGGATTTCTCACATTAAGAAACACCTCGCGCGGGTTGCTACTGAGCTCGTCAGCCTGCGTTCAGCACGGCGTCAGACGACGGTCAGAGCCTGCCTTGATGATCGTCTCCAAGCGCCACCGAGGGTGGCGTTCCCTTTCAGGAGACACAAGACATGGCAACCAGCGCAGCATCGAAAGTAAAAATTCGGGGCGACAACCCGATGACAGGTGAGGAAAAGAAAGTCATCTTCGCGTCCAGCCTGGGCACGGTTTTTGAGTGGTACGACTTCTATTTGTACGGCTCACTCGCACCGATCATCGCCAAGCAATTTTTCTCGGGTTTGGATGCCGGTTCGGCCTTCATTTTTGCGCTGCTGGCGTTTGCCGCTGGCTTCATCGTGCGGCCTTTCGGTGCCATCTTCTTCGGCCGTTTGGGCGACATGATCGGCCGCAAGTACACCTTCTTGGTGACCATTCTCATCATGGGCCTGTCGACCTTCATCGTTGGCATGCTGCCCAGCTACGCCTCGATCGGTGTGGCGGCACCGGTCATCTTGATCGCACTGCGCTTGCTGCAAGGCTTGGCGTTGGGCGGTGAGTACGGTGGCGCTGCCACCTACGTGGCCGAGCACGCTCCGCACGACAAGCGCGGCGCTTTCACATCGTGGATTCAAACCACCGCCACGCTGGGCTTGTTCCTGTCGCTGATGGTGATTTTGGGCACCCGCACCATCATCGGAGAAGAGGCCTTTGCCGATTGGGGCTGGCGCGTTCCGTTTTTGGTGTCCATTTTCTTGCTGGCGATCAGCGTGTACATCCGCCTGAGCATGAACGAGTCGCCTGCCTTCAAGAAAATGAAGGAAGAAGGCAAAACCTCCAAGGCACCGTTGACCGAGTCTTTCGGCGAGTGGAAAAACCTGAAGATCGTGATCTTGGCGCTGGTCGGCCTGACCGCCGGTCAAGCCGTGGTTTGGTACACGGGCCAGTTCTACGCGCTGTTCTTCCTGACGCAGTCGCTCAAAGTAGACGGCCCCACCGCCAACATATTGATCGCCGTGTCGCTCATCATCGGCACGCCTTTCTTCATCATCTTCGGCACGTTGTCAGACAAAATCGGCCGCAAGCCCATCATCATGGCGGGCTGCTTGATTGCCGCGCTCACCTTCTTTCCGCTGTTCAAAGCGCTGGCCGAAGCCGCCAATCCTGAGCTGGCCGCAGCG
>JANPNT010000641.1:0-3562 GCA_031427655.1 Burkholderiales bacterium | reverse complement strand
CCGCTCAAACACGCTGGCGGTCGGCCCGCTTTCCACCACCAAGCCGCCGTACATCACCATCACACGCTGCACGCTTTGGGCCATCACGCCGAGGTCGTGGCTGATGAGCAGCAAGGCCATGCCGCTGTCTCGAACCAGCTCTGCCAGTAAATCCAAAATCTCGCCTTGGATGGTGGCATCCAGGGCGGTGGTGGGCTCGTCGGCGATCAGCAGATCAGGGCTGCAGGCCAAGGCGGCGGCGATCATCACGCGCTGGCGTTGGCCGCCTGAGAGTTGGTGCGGGTAAGCGTCTAAGCGCTGCGCAGCTTGCGGCAAGTGCACGCGCTCCAACAACCGCAACGCCTCGGCGCGACTGGCGCTTTTCCCCATGCCACGGTGCTGGCGCAGCGGCTCGGCCACCTGCGTGCCCACGGTGTGCAGCGGGTTCAGCGCCGTCATTGGTTCTTGAAAAATCATGCCGATGCGGTTGCCGCGCAGTTGGCACAGCGCGTCTTCGCTGGCACCGACCAACTCTTGCGAGTCGAAGCAAATGCGGCCAGAAACACGCGCCGTGGGCGGCAGCAAACCCATCACCGCCAAGGCCGTCATCGACTTGCCGCAGCCGCTTTCGCCGATCAAGCCCACCGTTTCGCCGCGCTGCACCGAAAACGTCACGCCGCGCAGCGCATCAGCCGGGCCGCGCGAGGTGTTCAGGCCGACGCGCAGATTGGTGACGGTGAGCAGGGGTGCATTCAAGCCGCCACGATAACCGCGATCTCAGCTGGGTTTGCGAAGTGTCCACACACCGGCTGCCGCCATCCACACCGTGAGCACGGTGACGACGATGGCCACCGGCACCTTGACCGCAACGTTCAGCGACGGCAGCAGCATCGACGCCAGTAAGGCCGCACTCACCAAGCCCAGCCCGGCCAGCCACTTCGGCATGCCGCCTTCGCGCCACGCAGCCACGCTCAAGCTGCCCACGGCCAAGCCCATGAACAGGCCGACGCCCAAAATCTCGCCGATGCCGCCGCCGTAGGAGTGCACGGCGTTGAACACCATTTCCAGCATGGCGCGGCCCGCGGGGTCGGCAGCACCGTCGGCTTTGGCGTGAGCCTGAGCCAGCTCGGGCATCACCGTCAACCAACGCGAGATGCCGATGCACCGCGCCAAGGCAGACAGGCCCGCAAACACCGCCACGCAAACGGCCACCGGTCGATGAAAGCCGCCGAACACGCGACCCACCAGCATCACCATCACCGGCGCAATCAACACCGAATAAAGCAAGTAAACACCGTAGCCCCAAGCCACCGCGTCGGCGTTGGCTGCGATGGCGCTGAGCTGTTGGGCAGCAGGGTTTCTGAGTGAGGCAGGCCAGCCGATGTCCGGGCCCAAGATGGCCACAGGCGCGAAGGACAACAGCGCGACAAAGATCAGCGACACGCCGAGGGTGCGCGAATGGGCTGGCGTGTGGGAAGCGGATGAACCTGAGGTATTCATGGACGTGTCGATTCGAGAGTTGAAGGTTGAGACAGGGGGCACCGCGCTATGAATGCGAACGGGCGGTGACGATGGACGCAGGCAAGGCCTCGCCCAGCACCACCAGCGAATCGCGAAACGCGGTGTCCACCGAGGTAGAGGGCAGCACGCCCACGCAGTCGTTCAAAGCCTTGCCACTCAGCGCGTGCGGCACCGTCCAGAGGTAAGCCATCTCAGCCAGCTCACGCCACTGTGGCCACACGAGTCCGCCCACGCGGATCAAGCCCCAAGGCATGCCGCCGCGTTGGAAGCCGCCACGCGGTTGCAGGCCCAAAGCCGTTGCCGCGCGCTCGACTGATGCCAAACATTCGGCACCCGTGAGCATGTGGCCTGCAAAGTGAAAACGGCTGAACGCGATGGGCAACTGGCCCTGAGCAGCCTTGCCCGCCAGCGCCACGAAGGCCTGGGCCAGATCGGGCAAGTACGCCCACGCATGCGGCACTTTGAACGGGCCGGGGTAGACCAATTTGCCCTGGCGCAAGTTCTTCGTCACCACCAGGTCGAGCCAGCTTCCGGTGCCAGCGCCGTAGAAGTCGCCAGCGCGCAACACAACGCTGCGCAAGCCGGCGTTGTCAGCCCGAATTTGCGACTCGGCTTCCATGTCGATGCGAATGCGGCCCTTGCGGGTGAGGGCTTGCTGGGGAGTTTCTTCCCGCAGCAGCGGCGGCATCGAAGCGCCAAAGTTGTACACATTCCCGGGCAGCATGAAGCAGGCGTTCAGGCGCTGCGCCACGTCCATCGCGCGGCGCGCCAGTGGCAGTGCTTCGGCGGCCCAACGCGTGTACGGCGGGTTCACGGCGTACACCACCACCTGCGCGCTGGCGGCCTCGCGGGCCAAGGCGTCAACGTCGTCCAGGCTGGCTTGCACGGCACGAACACCGGCCAGTTGGCTGAGCGGCGGGCGTCGGGTCTGGGTCAAAACCTTCCAGCCTGCGGCGTAAAAAGCCTGGGTGGCCACGCTGCCGAAGCGGCCGTTGGCACCGACGATCAATACGGTGTGAGTCATCAATTTCCTTGAGCAGTGAGTCGAATGCCGCCAGTGTGTTCAGAAGCAGATGCATGCACAATTGCTGCACATTCAATAGCAGCTATGCACAAGCGTATGGACCTTCAACACTTCGACTGGACTTTGGTGCGCAGCTTTTTGGCGGTGCTGGACGCTGGCAGCCTGATGGGTGCGGCACGTCAATTGCAAGCGCAGCAACCCACGCTGAGCCGCCATGTGGCCGAGCTGGAACTGCAACTCGGCACGCCGCTGTTTGAGCGCACCGGGCGCGGTGTGACGCCCACGGCGGCGGCGCTGGCCATTGCTGACGCGGCCCGACAAATGAAAACAGCGGCCGAGCAGTTGTCACGCACGCTGACCGGCAGCCGCGAAGCGACCACTGGCACGGTGCGCGTCACCGCCAGCCAAGTGGCCGCCACGTGGCTGTTGCCGCCGGTGCTGTTGGCGCTGCAAAAGGCCGAGCCCGGCATTGCGATTGAGCTGGTGTCGTCGAACCGAATCGAGAACCTGCTGCGCCGCGAGGCCGACATCGCGGTGCGCATGCAAAGGCCCACGCAAGAGTCGGTGGTGGCGCGCAAATTGGGCGATGTGGGCGTGGGTGCTTATGCGCATCGCAGTTATTTGGCGCGACATGGCACGCCGCGCAAGCCCGAAGACTTGCTGGCGCACCGCCTGATCGGCTACGACCGCGACGACACTGTGCTGCGTGGCTTCGCGCGCATGGGCGTGACTGTCGACAAGGCGCAATTTGCGCTGCGCTGCGATGACCAAGTGGCGTATTCGTACCTTGTCAGCTCGGGCGCGGGCATCGGCTTCATCAGCCACTACAGCGCGCGTGCGCTTTCAGGTTCAGGGCAGCCTGGCCTGGAGCGGGTGCTGCCACAACTCAAGATTCCGTCACTGCCTTGCTGGCTGGCGGTGCACCGCGAAATTCGCTCCAGCAAGCTGGTGCGTTTGGTTTACGACTTTTTGGCTGAGTCGATTCCGCGCGCGCTGGTGCTCGACGAGTGACGGCAACCGGTCACGCGACGCGGCGCT
>JANPNT010000640.1:0-5774 GCA_031427655.1 Burkholderiales bacterium | reverse complement strand
GGTTCGTGCGGTCGTCGCAGACGATGCTGAGCAGGCCCGCACGGCAGTCAAGCTTTTGGGCAGCGCCGAATTGATCGCTGTCACCTTGCCTGGTCGTTTGAGCGCGCAGCAAAAATATTCGCACAGAGATGAGCCTCCTTGAAGTGCCTGCCTGCGTTCCTTACTAAGGCGGGCCACGGTTGGGCCGGCCTTTTGCCAACCCGTCATGAATTTCACCATGTCATCTTGCTCGCGCATCTCTCCGTCGCTTTCGGTTTTGTTCGCTGCCATGGCTTTGTCGGCCTGCGGCGGCGGTGACGATGCGCTCACCACGCTGCCGCCCGCAGGCAACCCACCGCCTGCCACTGTCAGCACCACCGTCACCGGTGCCGTGGTCAAAGGCCCCGGGGCAGCGGCGCAGGTTTGCGGCTACGCCGTGGCGGCGAATGCGCGCGGCTCGGCCTTGGGCAGTTGCACCACGTCCGACGTAAACGGCAATTACGCCTTGACCGTGCCTGCAGGCAGCGGCCCGCTGTGGGTTGAAGCCACCGGCGGCACCTAC
Organism: Burkholderiales bacterium; assembly: GCA_031427655.1. Lineage (GTDB taxonomy): Bacteria > Pseudomonadota > Gammaproteobacteria > Burkholderiales > Burkholderiaceae_C > JANYJJ01. The sequence goes on along the minus strand of JANPNT010000640.1, from coordinate 5,233 downwards.
ACCGACGAGGTCACCCGCGCGTCCACCAGCTTGCCTGCGGGCAGCCCGCTGCGATCCATCGTCACCGCCAACGGTGGTTCGCTGACCGGCATGCTCACGCCCTTGACCACCCTGGCATTGAACGCCGCGGCGTTAAGCACGGCTGCAGCCGCTTTGCTGACCAGCTTCAAGCTGCCGTCAGAACGCTCGCTTTCGCCAGCGTTGACGTGCACATCAAAGACGGTGCCGTGATCCTTTTCAGCTCTTGCTCGCCCGGCGGAAAGATCTACGGCTGCGACAACGTGGGCAGCATGTTCATGGCCAAGTGCGTCGGCACCGTCAGCGTGATTGCAGACAAACGCACCCTCACGTTCAACGGCGTCAAGGCCGGCGCGAATTTGTCGCCGAACGCCAATGTGAGCTTCGAAGGCAGCTTGACCGCCGCCGGACTTTGAACGCAGCGACAACCAGGAGCGCCACCATGAACACCCGCCGCACCACCCTCTCATGCGCCGCGTTGGCAGCTTTCGCGCTGATGTCAGCAGGCCCTGCCCAGGCCGCGAACGCCCCCGAACCAGTGGCTGTGACCGCCGCGTTCAACCCCACCGAACAAGCCTCACGCCTGTTCACCGTGGCGCTGCCCGAGGTGTTGAAGGGCGTGAAACGTGTCGCGGTGCCGTTGTTCACGATTGACTTCACCACGGCCGACAGCGAAAGCGCGGAGACCTCCGGATTTGCCGCGGCCGGGCGTGCGCGAGCCGCGTCGTTCTACAAACTCAAAGGCGTGGGGCAAGCTGACTTTCAAGCGCTCACCGACGCGGCTTACGCGCGCTTTGTGGCCGACCTGCAAGCCGCTGGCTTTGAGACCGTGGCCGCCGAACGCTGGCAAGCATCCGGCAGCTATCGCAAGATGGCCGGCACCGGCAAACCGGCGCCGGCGCTGCGTGACGACGGCATGATGCTGGCCCCTGCGGGCATGGCGATTTACGGCTTCAGTCAAGCGGGAATGGGCGGCAGCAGCAAGTCACAGCTGTTCGGCGCTTTGACGTCGATGGGCACGGCGTTCTCGTCGGCAAGTTCGGCCATGGGTGCGGCGATGGACGCGGTCGAGCTCGGCAAAGAACTGGACGCCGCCGTGATCGAGGTGCAGTTGCGCGTGCATTTTGTGCAGCTCACGAATGAGAACAAAGGCTTCCTTGGCCGCATGGCGGGCACAGCGTCTGTCAGTTCCAAGGTCTACCCCAGCATCACCGGGGCCACCTTCAGCGTGCAGTCGTCCACGCGCGGCACCCTCACGCTGAAACAACCTCTGGCCTTGGACGCCAGCGTGTTCAGCGACGTGCGCAAAGCCCCCACCACCACCGCCGATGTCGCCAGTGGCGTGGCCGTGGGTTTGCTGCGCCTGGCCCTGGGCAGCAAAGACAGCAACAGCAGCGAAGAAATGGAAGCCGTGGCCGACCCGGCGCGTTACCGCGACGTGGTGGGCAGCGGCATGACCGCGCTGAACCAAATGTTCATACAGCGACTTCGCGCAGGCGAGTAGATGCCTTCTTCGGTCAAACCTCAGCCCATACCGTTCGCCCACACCCGTCACCCCAAGGAAGCAACATGAAAACCCGAGCCTCTTTCTGGTGGGCCGCTCTGGCCACCACCGCCCTGCTGGCTGCTTGCGGGCGGCGGTGATGACGTGACGGTGCCGCCTGCGGTGGTGGTGCCACCGCCGGTGGTCGTGCCGCCGCCGGTGGTCGTGCCACCGCCGGTGGTCGTCGTGCCGCGGGTGGTCGTCGTGCCGCCGGTGGTCGTCGTGCCGCCCCCCGCGGTGGTCAGCACCAGGGTCACCGGTGCCGTGGTCACAGGTCCCGCGTAGCCGCACAGGTGTGCGGCTGCGCGGTGGCGGTCAAAGCGCGCGGCGCGGCACTCGGCAGTTGCACCACATCGGACGCCAACGGCAACTACTCGCTGACCGTGCCTGTGGCCACTGGCGCGTTGTGGGTGGAAGCCAGCGGCGGCACCTACATCGACGAGACCACGGCGGTGAGCACCACCTTGCCAGCGGGCTCGACACCGCGCGCGCTGGTGACAGTCAACGGCGGTAGCGTGGTGACGATGCTGACGCCGCTTGGCGCTGAACGGGCAAAGGCGTTGAACGGGGAAGCTGCGAAACAGCGCCGCATACTCGCGGCACGCAGCTGCTGCTTCTCAGCCCCCTTCACCGAGCCTTGTCCATGACCTCACCCGCAGCGGCCCGCTGGGCCCAAGTCAAGGCGCTGTTTGAAACGGTGGCGGAGTTGCCCGCCCCGCAGCGCGAAGTGCAAATCGCTGCGGCCAAGTTGAACGATGACAGCTTGGCCGAGCTGCGCAGCCTGCTGGCGCATCACGACCAAGCCACCGGTGGGCACGACTTCATGGGCCAAAGCGCGGCCTCGCGAATGAGGGAGCTGGCACCAGCCGAAGCCGCCGAAGCCGCCGCCGCCCGCACCGGCCAGCGCTTGGGCGCTTGGGAAATCGTCCGCCGGGTGGGCACCGGCGGCATGGGTGAGGTGTTTGAAGCGCGCCGCGCCGACGGCAGCTTTGAGGGCCGCGCCGCTGTGAAGTTGCTGAAGCGCGGCATGGACAGCGCGGCCGTGCTGCGTCGCTTTGCCCAGGAGCGCCAAGCCCTGGCGCGCCTGAGCCACCCGCACATTGCGCGCTTGCTCGACGCCGGGGCCAGCGACGAAGGCGTGCCCTACTTCGTTTTGGAATTCGTAGACGGTCAATCCATCGACGTGGCCGTGCGCGGCTTGGCGCTGGAAGCGCGCCTGCGACTCTTTTTGCAATTGGCCGATGCGGTGGCCCACGCCCACCGCAACCTGCTCGTGCACCGCGACCTCAAGCCCGGCAATGTGCTGGTCAACACCGAAGGCCAGGTCAAGCTGCTCGACTTCGGCATCGCCAAAGCGCTCGATCCTTTGGAGGGGAATCACAACAGCGAAGGCAACACCACCGTCGGCGGCCAGCGCCCCTACACGCCCAACTACGCCAGCCCCGAGCAAGTGCGCGGTGAACCCGTCAGCACTGCCACCGACATCTACAGCCTCGGTGTTCTGCTGTACCAAATGCTCACCGGCACACGCCCCACCGGCCGCAATGCCACCACTCCCGCTGAGGCTGCGCGCTGCGTGTTGGAAGACGAGCCAACCAAACCCAGCCGTTTGACGGCGGATGAAGCCGTCGATCCGCAGTGGCTCCAGACGCGCAAAAAGCTCGAAGGCGACCTCGACAACATTCTGCTCAAGGCGCTGGTCAAGCAAGCCACTGAGCGCTACGGCAGCGTCGATGCGCTGGCGGGTGACATCACGGCTTACTTGGAAGGCCGACCGGTGAGCGCGCGCGCCGCCACTCCCGGCTATGTGGCGGCGAAGTTTGCGCGTCGCCATCGCGTGGCGGTTTTGGCCTCGGTGCTTGGAGCGGTGGGGCTGGTGCTGGGTTTGGCGGCTTCGCTTGTGCAAGGCCGATGGCTCAGCGCGTTGGGCGTCGTGGGCTTGGCCGCTGGGCTGGCGCTGGCCTTGCTGCAGGCTCGCCGCGCCGCATTGGCGCTCGACACCGCGCAGCGCCACGCGGCCGAGTTGCGTCGTGTCTGCCGCGAAGTGGTGGTGGAGTACGGAGACGCGATCACACACGTGCCCGGTGGCCAGCGCCGCCAGGCCGATCTGCTGGCCACCACCGTTGGCTACCTCGAACGCCTGTTGTCCGCCTCAAACGAAGAACCCGCGTTGCGCCAGGAGTTGGTCGCCGAGTTGGGAGCCATGCACGCCCGGCTGGCGCACCTGCGCAGCAGCGGCGAGTTCAATGCCCACGAAGATGCTGTTTTGGTGGTCCAGCATGCCGGGCGCGCACTGGTGCTGCTGGCCGAGGCCGAGCAAGGCGGCGCGCTACCGCCAGCGGCCTGGCAATGGTGGGCGCTGGCCCTGGGTGATTTGGCGCGGCAGGCACAGACCGGCAAGCAACTCGAAGAGGCGCTAGCCCATCTGGACGAAAGCGACCGCGTTCTCCAGCGCGGCCTGCGCCAGCACCCCGGCCAAGCCACGCTGCAACGCCTGCGCGGCGACATGGGCTTGTTGGCAGTGCAGGTGCATTACGGCTGGGATCGGCCCGACCTTGCGCAGCCCGAGCGCGCGCTGGCGCTGCTGGACCTGGCACGCGCCCACTTCGAGCCGCTGGTGCTTGCTGATGCCGGGGGTGCCGAACACGCGCAGGCGGTGTTCCAAATGGGCACCGCCGCCAGCGTGCGCGGGCTGCTGTTGGCCCGTCTTAAAAAACTTGCCGCAGCGGCCGAAGCCGCGCGCGATGCCGTCAGCTGGCGCGAGCGGGCGGCTGCGCTGCAACCGCACCATCGCGGCTATCAAGGTGGACTGGCTGCCGATCGCAACTTGCTGGCCGGCCTGTGCATGGACTTGGGCGACCATGCAGGCGCGCTGCAAGCATCGGCCCCGGGTTGGCTTGAGCTGCGGCGGCTCATCGCCGAAGACCCTGGGCACGAAGGATGGCGCGAGCAGCAGCGCTGGCTGGCCTTTCATCATGGCCGCGCGCTGCTGGCCGCCGACCAAGCCGAAGAGGCCCTGGCGGTGCTGAAGGTGTCGGCCGACTGGCTGGGCGCATTGCAAGCTGAGGGCCGACTCACCCCGCGCCAGCACACACGGCTGGCCCAAACACTCGAGAGCCGAGCTCAGGCGCTGAAGGTACTGGGTCGCGACGAGGCCGAGCCGCCGGAGCAAGCCCCGGCGCTGAACGACGCGGGCTGATTTTGGCGAAAGGTCGAGGCCGCTCCTCAGGGCGTTTAACGCGCGCGCCTTGCCTTCACCGCCTCACTCAAGTCGTGCAACACCCCCACTGAATCGTCCCAACCGATGCACGCGTCGGTGATCGATTGGCCATAGGCCAGCTTGGCCGGGTTGTCTTTGCCGGGGCTGAATTTTTGTGCACCTGCGGTCAGGTGGCTTTCCACCATCACGCCAAAAACTGACTTGCTGCCACTGCTGATTTGTGCGGCGATGTCGCGTGCCACGTCGATTTGCTTTTCGTGTTGCTTGCTGCTGTTGGCGTGCGAGCAGTCGACCATCAAGGACGCCCGCAGCTTGGCGGCTTCCAGGTCTTTGCAGGCGGCGGCCACGCTGGCCGCGTCAAAGTTGGGTGTCTTGCCGCCGCGCAAAATCACGTGGCAGTCGGGGTTGCCTTTGGTCTCGACGATGGCGACTTGGCCGCTTTTGTGAATCGA
>JANPNT010000639.1:0-4253 GCA_031427655.1 Burkholderiales bacterium | reverse complement strand
GGCCAAGTCACGCTTACCGCAGCGATTTCTCTGCAACACGATTCGCTGCGCAGCACAGGCTTCATCGCCTACCTGCGTGTACCGCTCAGGCACTGACCCGGCCACAGCGGCCCAACGCCGGTCGGCCTTGGTGGGTCTGGTGTGCGCTTCCATCATGGCCGCCGATTTGTTGAACGCGGTTTCGAAAGTGCAGGCGTAGTCGGTTGAATTTGCGCTTTTCGATGGTGCTGACGGGCAGCCCGCCAAGAGCTTGGTTTTTGACTCGCGCGCTCTGCGCTCGGCTGGCGGCTTGGCTGGGACGGCGAACGCAGCGCGCGGTCGATTTGAGACAACGCGCGCCTTGTACTTGCCCGGTCGTTCGTTGAGCCTGCAGGTGCGCAGCACGCCCGAATTCGATGCGACCTATCCGGCGTCGCCGCTTTGGTTGGTTTTTTTGGGTGGAGTGTTGGCCAGTGCCATGTTGGCTGGTTTGGTGTGGCGGCAAAGCTCGGGCCGTCGGCGTGCCGAGCGCTTGGCGCAGGAGATGACCAGCGACTTGAACCGCATGGCGCAGGTGGTGAAGCACACCACCGATTCGGTCATCATCACGGACGCTGCGATGCGCATCACTTGGGTCAACGAAGGCTTCACCCGCATCAGCGGCTACACCTTAGAAGACGCGTTCGGAAAGACGCCGTGCGACTTGCTGGCCAGCAACAGCAACGATCCAGACGTGAGCCACGCCTGGGAGGCTGCCTTGGCGCAACAAGGTTGTCGGCTGGAGGCTTGCAACCGTGCAAAGGACGGGCACGACTACTTCATCGAACTTGAAGTGCGGCCGTTGCACAACGCTGCGGGGGAACTGTCGGGCTGCATGCGCGTGGGCAGTGACATCAGCGAACGCAAGCAAATTGAATCAGCGCTGCGCGCCAGCGAGTCGTTTCTGGATCAGGCGGGGCGCATTGCCCAGGTCGGCGGTTGGTCCTACGACATTGCCACCCGCTGCTTGCACTGGAGCGAGCGGGCCTTTCGCGTCCACGACCGCACGGTGCAGGCGCAGCCCAGTCTTGAGCAGGCGATGGGCTATTACTCGGCCGAGGCTCGGGCCGCCATTGGCCGTGCATTTAAGAGCTGCTTGAGCACAGGAAAAGTAGATGACCTTGAACTGCCAGCCGTCACGGACACTGGCCGACAGATTTGGGTGCGTTGGCTGGGCGAGGTGGAGTTCGCCAATGGCAAAGCGGTCAGGCTCGTGGGAGCCCTGCAAGACATCACCGAGCAGCACCAGATGCAAGCCAGCTTGCAGCGCAACAACGAGATCTTGAGCACCGTGATGGAAAGCCTGCCCTGCGGCCTGAGCGTGTTTGACGGCGAGCTGAAACTGATCGCTTCGAACGCCGAACTGCGGCGGCTGACGGAGTTGCCAGATGCCTCGTTTGACGGCGAGCCCTTGACCTTTGACGCCATCGTGGACCTCAACGCGGCACGCGGCGAATACGGCTTCAACGACTTTGAGGCCAACATCAAAGTCATCAAGGCGCGTGCCCGCGAAACCTCCGTGCCGCACCATTTTGAGCGGGTGCGACCGAACGGCGTGACCCTGGAAGTGCGCGGCGGCCCGATGGTCGGCGGCGGCTTCGTCACCACCTACACCGACGTCACCGAGCAGCGCGAAGCCAGCGCGAAACTGCAACGCAGCGAACAGTTGCTGCGCGGTGCCATTGACGCCATCGACGAAGCATTTGTGCTGTTTGATCCCGACGACAGGCTGGTGTTTTGCAACGAAAAATTCCGCCAGCTCTATGCCCCGGTCAGTCACATGCTGGTGGCTGGCGTGTCTTTTGAAGACATCGTGCGCGAAGGTGCACGGCGCGGCCAATACCCCAAGGCGCAGGGACGCGTTGACGACTGGGTGGCCGAGCGTGTGGTTTTGCACCGCACCGGAAACGCCAGTTTGGTGAGCCGCCGTGCCGATGGTCGCAGCATGCGCATCGTCGAGCGCCGCATGCCCGACGGCCACACGGTGGGTTTTCGCATCGACATCACCGAGCTGGTGGAAGCCACCGTGGCAGCCCAGGAGGCCTCGCAAGCGAAGAGCCAATTCTTGGCCAACATGAGCCATGAAATTCGCACACCGATGAACGCCATTTTGGGCATGCTGGCCCTGCTGCGCCGAACCGAGCTCACTTCGCGTCAAGCCGACTACGCCGTCAAAACCGAAGGTGCCGCGCGCTCGCTGTTGGGCTTGTTGAACGATATTTTGGATTTCTCCAAGGTCGAGGCGGGGAAGATGACGCTCGACGCGCATCCTTTCCTGGTTGATCAATTGATGTCGGATGTGTCAGTGATCCTGCTGGCCAACATGGTCGGCAAAGACATTGCGCTGCGCTTGGAGACCGACCCCGCTGTGCCGCGGCAACTGTGGGGCGACGCCATGCGCTTGCAGCAAGTGCTCATCAATTTGGGCGGCAACGCCATCAAGTTCACCGAAGAAGGCGCTGTGGTGTTGGCGCTGCGCGTGGCGCAGAAAACTGAATCAGAAGTGGTGCTCGACATCTCGGTGCGCGACACCGGCATCGGCATTGCGCCCGAAAACCAAGCGCGCATCTTCAGCGGTTTCACGCAGGCCGAGGCCTCGACCACGCGGCGCTTCGGTGGCACCGGCTTGGGCGTGGCCATCAGCCAGCGCTTGGTTCATTTGATGGGCGGCGAGCTGAAACTCGACAGCGCTTTGGGCCGTGGCAGTTGCTTCAGTTTCACAGTGAACTTGCCCTTGGTGCCAGAGAGCTTGGTGTGGACGGCCAACGCGCCGCAGGCTTTGTCCAATCTGCATGGGCCTCTGACCACACCCGCGCCCCGCTACCGCTTGCAGGGGCTGCGGCTGTTGGTGGTGGAAGACAACTTGAACAACCAACAGGTCGCCCGTGAGCTGTTGGAAGACGAAGGTGCGTGGGTGCAAATTGCGCAGCACGGGCAAGAAGCGATTGAAGCGGTGGCGGCGGTAATGGCGTCGCAATCGCCCTTCGATGTGGTGCTGATGGACTTGCAAATGCCCGTCATGGACGGCTTCACGGCCACCCGCAAAATTCGCGACGAATTGGGACAAACCGATTTGGCCATCATTGCCATGACAGCCAACGCCATGGCCTCCGACCGTGAGGCCTGTTTGGCGGCCGGCATGAATGCGCATGTGGGCAAGCCCTTCGACTTGAATCAACTGGTTCAGCTGCTGCTGCAACACGCCCCGGCGCGCACGCACACCGCCGAACCCAGGCAGCTGTCTGCCGCGTCGATGCCCCCGACCCCACGCCATCATGAGCGTTCTCACGGCCATGGCGTGGCGCAGGCAGCGCTCGCGGCCGGTGTGGACATGGATGCGACCCTGAACCGCTTGGGCGGCAACCGTCCGGTTTATGTGCGCATGCTCGGCCGTTTTGTGGCCGACTTGGCGAACATGCCCGCGCAACTGCAAGCGCAACTGGAGACAGGCAAAACCCAAGACGCGGTGGCGCTGATGCACACCCTCAAAGGCTTGGCCGGCACCTTGGGTGCCACCGATCTTGCCGCTTTGGCCGCTGACGCTGAGAAGCGTTTGGAGAACCCGCTCGCCGTGGCCCCGAAACAAGCGGTGGCGCAAGCCATGGCGCAGTCCATGAAGCTCGCAGCACCCGGCTTCACGCGCTTGTTGAATGCACTTCAGTCGAAGGGCGAAGCCGAGGCAAAGCCGGTGCACCGGGCGTTTGGTGCGCGCGCCTTGGCCACCGCGCTGCAAGCCTTGAACACCCTTCTGCACAACGCCGACATGGCCGCAACCGACGCCATGATGGACATCCAGCGTCATTTCGGCGCGGCTTCCAACGAGCTGCCAGGGGAACCGTTGACCTCGCTGGACGCCGCCATTCAGGCGCTCGACTTTGAGCGTGCGCTGGGCTTGTCGACACAGCTGATCGCCGCTTTGCAGTTGGCCTCGCTTGGTGCCGGTGTGAGTGCCCCTCTTGCCACCGCGCCCGCTTCAGAAAACCTGGAAAGCCACAGCGCATGAGCCAGCCTTCCAACCCGACGAGCGCAGCCGCGCTTGACTTGCCTGGGTCGGCCATTCGCAAACCGCGCTTGCTGGTGGTGGACGACCAGCCCATCAACATCCAAGCGCTCTACCAAACCTTTGCAGCCGACCACCAAGTGCTGATGGCCACCAGCGGCGAACAGGCTCTGGAGTTGTGCACCTCCAAGCGGCCTGATTTGGTGCTGCTCGATGTCGTGATGCCCGGCATGGA
>JANPNT010000638.1:0-2264 GCA_031427655.1 Burkholderiales bacterium | reverse complement strand
CACTTGTAGACGGTGGCTGCGCTGATGTTGAAGCGGCGCGCCAGGACGGTGACGCCTTCAGTGCTGCCCGCCAACTCGGCACGAACCGACGGGGTGGTGCGGGCTTGCTTGTGAAGGGCAATCATCATGGCATTCAGACTCCTGGCGGTTGAGTCTTGCGCTGTTCGATCAACTCGCGCATGACTGAGCGCGCCATGAACAGCGGGTAGCGCTTGTGGTCTATGCAATCGTCCGGGATTGAACAGTTAGCTACAAGATTTGACACCATGACCCCATGCATGACCCCATAACCCCAAGGGCAGCGTCCGCGTTGTCCAATATAAATCCGGCGTGAATATCCTGTCGATTTGTGCTGGACTGGGCCTGGTAGATAAATATTCGGAGCTGTGGAATTTGGAATTTTAAAAAAATAGACGCAAGCCAACATCACGTCCGCGCAGAAAAAGCGCATTTCTGATTTGGACGCGCCGCAATACGTTCAAATTCAATCAACCCAAAGCGAGATTAAGTATGTCTTCAACCAACTCACGCCCTCCGACCACTGCCTCACGACGCAACCTGCTAGTCGGCAGTGCGGCAATTCTAGCGAGCGCCGGAGCGGCTGCGGCCTCTCACACGGGTGGCTCGCCGAGCATGACCGCCACGGCGGCACCCGGCGGCGCGGCAATGCAGCGAACCAACATGATCACCACCAAGGACGGCACTCAGCTTTACTTCAAGGATTGGGGCACCGGTCCGGTGGTCGTGTTCAGCCACGGCTGGCCACTGAACGCGGATGCCTGGGAAGACCAAATGTTGTTTCTGGCGTCCAACGGCTACCGCTGCGTGGCCCACGACCGACGTGGTCACGGCCGGTCCAGCCAGCCGTGGAACGGCAACAACATGGACACCTACGCCGACGATTTGGCCACCGTTTTGAACACGCTGGACCTCAAAGGTGCCACCTTGGTGGGCCACTCGACAGGCGGCGGTGAAGTAGCGCGCTACATCGGACGCAACGGAGCAGGCCGGGCCGCGAAGGCTGTGTTGATCGGATCGGTGACTCCGTTGATGCTGAAAACAGCGGCCAACCCGGACGGCACACCGCTAAGCGCGTTCGACGGTATTCGCAAAGGAGTGCAGGCTGACCGCGCACAGTTCTTCAAAGACCTGACAACAACGTTTTATGGATTCAACCGTGCCGGCGTCAAAGACTCGCAGGGCTTGCGCGATACCTTTTTAATGCAGGGAATGATGGCGGGAATTCGTGGCGCCTACGAATGCATCAAGCAGTTTTCAGAAACTGACTTCACCGAAGATCTGAAAAAAATGACGCTGCCCACTTTGGTGATTCACGGCGATGACGACCAAATCGTTCCGATCGGCCCGTCGGCAATGGCCACATCGAAGATTCTGAAGAATGCGCGTTTGGAGGTTTACAAGGGTGGTGCGCATGGCATTCCTTCGATGAACAAAGACAAGCTGAATTCAGACCTGCTCGCGTTTTTGAAACAAGCCTGAGTTTTTCGAGAGAGCAAGGTCGATGCAGCGAGGCATCCTTACCTCGCTGTCAACGCCTCCGGCACGATGTGCACTGGGTTCATGCTGAGTTCGAAGCTTTTGGCTAAAGCTTTGGACTGGCCTGTGCCCAGGGCTTTCACCGTGTTCAATAGCGCTGAAGCTTCTATACCCTGCGTTACCACGCGCACGCCCAGCCAGATTCATGGCTTACAAGTCATTCGCAGCGAGGGGGTCAGGTCTAGCCTTTAACCTGCTCTCGTCCAATCAAACGCCCCACATGAGACGCAGACATCCCGGTGTGCCGAGTCAACACCGTCATCGTCAGCCCGCCGTCGCGGTACGCCGTCAGCAACGCAGGGAGGGCAAGCAGTGGAAGGAGTGGGAGGGCCGCCCGGCCGTTGGCTACGCCGGCATTGGCATTCATGGCACTCCGACGGGCAACCGCATCGAAATTCTCGATGTCAGCAAGGACGGCCTCTCGTCCACGCGCCTGGAACTGTCGTGGCTCACGTTTGCGGGTCGTCTGCGGAACCTGTAGCTGGGACCGGATAAGACCCTGTATAACGAGCTCTGCACAATTCATTTGAGCCCAGCAAGTGACAGCCACGGGAGATTGGATGACGGTCTGCGCCGAGGCGATGGGGTCGGCTTCGCCAGTTTTGTCCGCGCCGACACGACTTGCAGCAAGCAGGCGAGGCACGCGAGCACAGCCGACAAGGCGTAAAAAAGCCCGCCCAGGCCAAGGCGGACGATGGCCCGCAGCA
>JANPNT010000637.1:0-9515 GCA_031427655.1 Burkholderiales bacterium | reverse complement strand
TTTTAATACAGAAGAAGAAGATAAACTTTACATTGATATGGAGAGTTCAATGAAAACCGTTTTCAATAGAAATTTTGAAGTTCCACTTATGGAGTTGCGGCCACGGCCTGCTGGAAGTCAGCCACAACACCTTTGCCCTGTTGGGACTGCTGTTGGTCGGCGGCCTGCTCTTCATCAGCAGCCGCGCCGATCTGCGCCATCAAATTGAAGTCAGCACACTCGGCTGGCTGCAAGAACGCCAAGAGGCGCGAGCCGAGCCCGATGCCAAATTGGCCGCCGAACTAAGCGAACCCGACGCCGTGGCCCGCGCCACCGCGTCTGATCCCAAAGAGCTGAACCGCCAGCAGGCACTGGTGGCGCAGTGGTTAGCCAAGCGTTACCGCGTGGCACCTGAGCCCATCAGCCGTTTGGTGAAGGAGGCTTGGTACGTCGGTGACCGCGTGAAGCTCGACCCGACCCTGATATTGGCGATCATGGCGATTGAGTCGAGCTTCAACCCGTTTGCGCAAAGCCACGTTGGCGCGCAAGGCTTGATGCAGGTGATGACGCAAATTCACGACGACAAATACGTGGCCTTTGGTGGCAACTTCGCAGCCTTTGATCCAGTGACGAATTTGCGCGTGGGCGTGCAGGTGCTGAAGGAGTGCATTGCCCGTGCAGGCAGTTTGGAAGCGGGCCTAAAGTTTTACGTGGGCGCTGCCAACCTGCCTGAAGACGGCGGCTATGCAGCGCGCGTACTGACCGAGCAAAGCCATTTGCGCATGGTCGCCAACGGCAAAACGGTGGCGCTGAACGTGCCATCGTCGGCACCGCAAATGGCGTCCACAGCGGCGGCTGGCTCAGTGGCCACGGCGGCTTCGTCACCTGCAATGAAATTTGCCCCAGCCGCGGCGACGGAATCGCCTCAAATGAAGCCGGAGGCGGAAGTCGTTCCGGTAAGAACCGACGCCAAACCCGTCGCAGAACAGGTTGCAGTTCTGAATTCAATTCCGAACTGAGAGCTACACTTTGATCCTCTGCGCGACTGGCGATACGAGAGGGCAGCAGCCCGCTCCGAGGTGGTGAACCACTGGGAAGCGCAGACGGTGTGATGCTCCGATCTGAACGATGCACCGCTTCAGCCGTTCGCCTGGGCAGCCCTTCTTTTACTTGTTCAAAGCAATTTGCGCGTTCAAAGTAAGCTGGGATTTTTCCCACACAGGACTGCCACATCATGTTCGACCGCACCGTCTCCACCATTGCCCACACCGACCCCGAGCTTTGGTCTGTGATCCAGCGCGAAAACCAGCGCCAAGAGGAGCACATCGAGCTCATCGCGTCTGAAAACTACGCCTCGCCTGCCGTCATGCAGGCGCAGGGCAGCCAGCTCACCAACAAATACGCCGAGGGCTATCCCGGCAAGCGCTATTACGGCGGCTGCGAGTTTGTCGACATTGCCGAGCAATTGGCGATTGACCGCGTCAAACAAATGTTCGGCGCGGCGTACGCCAACGTGCAGCCCAACTCAGGCTCACAGGCCAACCAAGCGGTGTTTTTTGCGCTGCTCAACCCAGGCGACACCATCATGGGCATGAGCCTGGCCGAAGGCGGCCACCTCACCCACGGCATGCCGCTGAACATGAGCGGCAAGAGGTTCATGGTGGTTAGCTACGGCCTGACACCCAGCGAAGAAATTGACTACGACGCCATGGAGCGCTTGGCCCACGAGCACAAACCCAAACTTCTGATTGCGGGCGCGTCGGCCTACAGCCTGCGCATCGACTTCGAGCGCTTTGCCAAAGTGGCCAAAGACATCGGCGCTTATTTCTTGGTGGACATGGCGCACTACTCGGGCTTGATTGCCGGTGGCGTGTACCCCAACCCCACGCCGTTTGCCGACGTGGTCACGTCCACCACCCACAAAGGCCTGCGCGGCCCGCGCGGCGGCATCATCTTGATGAACGACGAAGCGCTGGCGAAAAAAATGAACAGCGCCATCTTCCCGGGCATCCAGGGCGGTCCTTTGATGCATGTGATTGCGGCCAAAGCCGTGGCGTTCAAAGAAGCGTTGACGCCGGAGTTCAAGGCTTACCAAGCACAGGTTGTGAAGAACGCTGTGGTCATGGCCGAGACGCTGATTCAGCGTGGCCTGCGCATCGTCAGCGGGCGCACCGAGTCGCATTTGATGTTGGTCGACTTGCGCCCCAAAGGCTTGACCGGCAAAGAAGCCGAAAACCTGCTCGGCGCGGCCCACATGACCTGCAACAAAAACGGCATCCCCAACGACCCGCAAAAGGCCATGGTCACCAGCGGCATTCGTTTGGGAACGCCTGCGATGACGACACGCGGCTTCAAAGAAGCCGAATCCATCATGACCGCCCACTTGATTGCCGACGTGCTGGACAACCCTGTTGACGAGGCCAACATGGCCGCCGTGCGCACCAAGGTCGCGGGGCTGACGAAGGACTTTCCTGTTTACCGGTGAGGTGACAGCGGGGCGGAGCGCGTAAATGCGCTGCCCTTTTTGCAGCCACATCGACACCCAAGTCGTTGAAACCCGCGAGTCGGACGAGGGTGATGTGGTGCGTCGGCGCCGTCGCTGCCAAAGCTGCGACAAGCGCTTCACCACCTACGAGCGCGCTGAAATCGCGCTGCCGTCGGTGGTCAAAAAAGACGGGACCCGCGCCGAGTTCGACATGAGCAAAGTGCGAGCGTCCATGACGCTGGCGCTGCGCAAACGGCCGGTCAGCGTGGAGCAAATTGACGCGGCCATCGAGCGCATCCAGGACAAGCTGCTGAACAGCGGTGCCAAAGAGGTTCTCACCACCAAGCTGGGGGAACTCGTGATGCGCGAGCTCAAACGCATCGACAAAGTAGCCTACGTGCGCTTTGCGTCGGTCTACCGTAGCTTTGAAGACGTAGACGAATTCCGCCAGTTGATTCGCGACATCTGAGCCTGACTCAAACGACTGCCACCCAAAAGGGTGTCAACCGTGTGCGGGTCGCCGAAGCCACCCTCTGGGGGACGCGCGAAACGCAAGGTTTTCTTACAGTCTGTGCATTCCCTCACACCTCGGAGTTCACATGCAAAGCAGGTTCACAGCGCGCGGCGTCACCTTGATCGAAACCAGCATCGTCTGCGCCATCGCGGCCGTGCTGACGGCTGTGGTCAGCCCCAGCTTTGGCAGCTTGATCGAGAACAGAAAAGTTGACGGCGTGGCCAGCAACCTGCACGCCGACATTCAGTTTGTGCGCCAAGAAGCCGTGTTGCGCAACTTGCCCGTGCGACTCAGCTTTTACGCCGCCAACGACAAGACTTGCTATGTCGCTCACACCGGCAACCACGCCGACTGCGGCTGTGACGCGAACGGCAACGCCACTTGCGCCGCGCCCCTCCAAGCCATCAAAACCGTGGCGTTTTCTGGCGCTGACAAAGTGAGCGTTCAGGCCAACGTCAATTCGATTCTGTTCGACCCTTTGCACGGCACGAGCACGCCCACCGGGACGCTGAAAGTAGTCGCAAAAAGTGGCCGCGCGGTGCATCACGTCGTCAATGTGATGGGGCGCGTGCGGTCTTGCTCGCCTCACGTCAATGTGGTTGCTGTGCCCGGCTATCACGCTTGCTGAACAGGAGGCATGCAAATGAAAACCTCCTTCGGCAAAACTAACCGCGGCTTCACTTTGTTGGAGCTGAGCATCTGCACCGCCCTCATCGGCATCTTGACCAGCATCGCTCTGCCCAGCTACCAAAGTGCCATGAACAAAGCCCGACGCGCTGACGCCTTGGTCGCTTTGATGGACGTGCATTTGGCGCAGTCACGGTTTCGTGCCAACAGCGCGGTGTACGGCAGCTTGAACGAGATTGGCACACGCGCCACGTCGCCTTCGGGCCACTACGCGATTGATGTTTCTTCGGCCACGCCCGTCGGCTTCGTGGTGCTCGCCACCGCCTCAGGCGTGCAGCGCGCTGACAGCGCGTGCGGCGTGCTGAAACTGACGGTGGACGGCGCGAACGTGGCCTACGCATCGGGCCGCGACACCAGTGCGGGCAACGACGTCGCTGCCAACAAACGTTGCTGGATGCTGTGATGAAAAACATCGCTGGTTTGCAAGGCTCGAACAGCCAACGCGGCCTCTCGCTGGTGGAGCTGATGGTGGCCATCGTCATAGGCTTGATCGTGATCGGGGCCACATTGAGCTTCTTCAGCCGCCATCTGCGCGAAAGCCGGGCCTTGCAAGTTGAGTTGCGCTTAACGCAAGACCTGCGCAGCGCCGCCGACTTGATAGGCCGCGACCTGCGCCGCGCGGGGCACTGGGGCAATGCGGCTGCTGGCGTGTGGCAGCGCGACGCACAAGCAGTGACCGCGAACCCCTACGCATTCGTGACCATCGCGTCCAACGAGGTGGCCTTTAACTTTTCACGCGACGAAGTTACCAAAAACGCAGACAACAACACAGTAGACACCAACGAGCAATTCGGTTTTCGACTGCGCGCGGGCACTATTGAATTCCTCCTCGGCAGCGGCAATTGGCAAGCGCTGAGCGACGCCAACATCGTGAACATCACCGCGTTCAGCGTGACGCCCACCGTGCAGCACGTTTCGCTGGAAGGCATGTGCGCGACGGCTTGCTCAGCGGCTGACAGCGCCATCGCCACCTGCCCGCCCCAACAGCACATTCGCAGTTTGGACATCGCGCTCGCAGGCCACGCCGTGACCGATGCCAAAGTGATGCGCAGCGTGCAAAACCAAGTGCGTTTGCGCAACGATGCGATCACCGGAAAGTGCTCGACATGAGGCGCATCGTTTGTCGTCAACAACAGCGCGGCGCGGCCACGCTGGTTGTGGCAATGGTGCTGATGTTCGCGATGAGTTTGGCCGCCTACTTCTTGAACCGCAACATGGCCACGGAGCACCGCTTGGCTGCCAACCAAGTTCTGGCTGCGCAAGCTTTCGAGGCGGCCGAAGCGGGTTTGGAGTGGGCGACGGCTCAGCTCAACAACGCTAAGAAATCAGGCACCGATTGCCTGCCGAGCACCGAAGCCGCAGCACAAAGCTTTCGCACGCGCTACTTGAACTTTGACGCCAGCACCGGCCTGCACACGCCGCGTACTTGGACTCAAGCCGCCAAAGCGATGTCGCTGCAAGCGGTGTGCGTTCGCAATCCTGGGCAGGCCAATGGTTGGGCTTGCAGCTGCCCCGCTTCCGGACACCCTTCATTGCCTGTCAACAACACCACACCCGCTTTTGTCGTCACGCTGATGCCCGCCAGCACACCCGGCCAACTGCGCGTGGTCGCCCAAGGTTGCAGCAGCCACGCCGGTGCCTGCCAACCCGGCAGCAACTTCAAAGCCGATGCCACCGCGCAGGTTCAACAGCTGGTCGCCTTGGTCGGCGGCTTGGCGAGCGCACCAGTGGCTGTGCTCACGGCAGTCGGCAACGTCAACACCCCTTCAGCGCTCGGCTTGCACCTTGGCAACGTCCCGTCGATGCGCGCCACGGTGCAAGCAGGCGGCCACGTGTTGGCACCCAATGCGCGCATCGGCGCAGCGGCGGGTGGCGTGTCTTCACTCTCGGTGGTCGAGCACGACAAGGGACTGACCAGCTTGAGCGCAGCGCGATTTTTCAGCCTGCTATTTGGGGCCGACGCAGCCACTTGGAGGGCTCAAAACGTGGTGCACAAATTGGCCTGCGCCGACAACTGCAACGCCGCTGTGCTCGACGCGCTTGCCACTACCGACGGCCCTTTGCTGATGTGGGCAGAAGGCGACTTGGCATTGACCGGCCCGTTGAATGTGGGCACTGTCACACGTCCGGTTCTGCTGGTTGTCAGCGGCAGTGCCAAGCTCAGTGGCGAGGTGCAAGTTCATGGCCTGCTTCACGCTGCGCGCGTGGAGTGGAACGCAGACGGCACGGGCGCAGGTCGCGTCACTGGAGCCGTCACTTCAGCATCCGACTACAACGGCAGCGGCGCACCCGACTTGGTGTTCGATGCGGCCGTGCTGCAAACTTTGCAAGCCAACAGCGGCAGCTTCGCTCGCGTGGCAGGCAGTTGGAAGGACTTTTGAATCATGTTGAACACAGCGCAAATTCGCAGAAATCAGGCTTGCAAAAAACACTCGCGCGGCGTCGGTTTGGTCGAAGCCCTGATCGCCTTCTTGGTGGTCGCTGTAGGAGTGGTCGGCTTCATCAAATTTCAATCCTCATCGCGTTTGAATTCCGACGTGGCACGTCAGCGTACTGAAGCGCTGCGCTTGGCGCAAAACGACATCGAGCAGCTGCGCGCTTCCATTGCCACTGACATTCAAAGCGCCACCCGCAGGGTGACACCCGAAGCCGCGAACGCGAGCTATGAAGTCACGCGGCAAGTCACGACCAACGCCGCAGAGTCAAAAACGGTGCAGGTCACCGTGAGTTGGACTGACCGCAACGGCGCGGCACAACAGGTGGCGTTGACCTCGCTGATTGCCTCGCAGCCGCCTGCATTGACCGGTGCCTTGGCGGTGGCACATCGCACCCAAAACGCGTTGCCGCTGAACGGGCGCTCCGGCGAGATTCCCTTCGCAGCTCACGACTTGGGCGACGGTCGCAGCGTGCTCAAACTCGACAGCTCGAGCACCATTGCCTATGTGTTCGACAACCGCAGCGGACGCATCAATGCCGCATGCAGCGGCGTCCAGCCCCACAGCCGCCGAATCAGGGTGGACGACCTGACTTCGTGCACCACCATGGCGGCGGTTTTGCTCAGCGGCCAAGTGCGGTTTTCTTTGGCCACACCGCCCGACGCAGCGCGCCCCGTGGAGGCACCTTTGGCCTTGGCAATGACACTCACTCTCAGCAACGGCCCCTACTCACGACCCGCACATTGCGGTGCCGAGTCCATGAAAACCGTCAGCTACCTGGAAGACGGCATACAACGCCGTGCCGCCGTGCCATTGGCTGCCACACCGAGCAGTTGGGCCGTGGCCAGTTGGGTAGAACTGGGCGAGCGCTTTACGGCATACCACTGCGTTGTTGTTGGAAAAGCGGTCGGCAAAGGCACGCCCGCGATTTGGTCAGGTCAGCTCGGCGTGTTGCCGCAAGGATGGGCGTTTGGTCCCACCGCAAACGAGTTCAAAGCATGCCGCTACACCGCGCAAACGCCAGAGGCCTACGTCGATGTGGATACATCGCTTGCCGAGCAAAACTTCTTGGTGATCCGTGGCGATCAAGTCTGCCCTTCAGCATCTGGCATGAGCGTGAACGCGCAAGGGGTGCAAAATTTCACCAACTTTGCGACCAACGCTTTTACTGTTTAAGCACCTTTGATTCGGCACGATTGATTCGGCACCTTGGATGACTCCTGACTCACACACGCTCAACGCGCTAGATTCCGACCGTGCGATGCAACTCGCGCTCGACTTGGCGCTGCTGGCCATCGGCTTGTCCGAGCCCAACCCCCGCGTCGGTTGCGTCATCACCACTGTCGAAGGCCGCGTAATTGGCCAAGGCCACACCCAACATGCCGGCGGCGCGCATGCCGAAGTGATGGCGCTGCGCGATGCCCAAGCGCGCGGCGAAAGCGTGGTCGGCGCGGTGGTTCACGTCACGCTGGAACCCTGCGCTCACTTTGGTCGCACACCGCCGTGTTGCGACGCTTTGATTGCAGCGCAAGTCGGCGAAGTGATCTACGCCCTGCAAGACCCGAACCCCCTTACCGCAGGCCAAGGCGCGCGGCGATTGCAAGACGCGGGCATCACCGTCAGCTTGTTACGCGCAGGCGCACTCGCCACGCAAGCGCACGAGTTGAACATCGGCTTCTTCTCGCGCATGCAGCGCGCCCGACCTTGGGTGCGCATGAAAGTGGCCATCTCACTCGACGGCCGCACCGCCTTGAACAACGGCGTCAGCCAATGGATCACCGGCGAGGCAGCGCGCGCCGACGGCCATGCCTGGCGCAAGCGCGCGGGTGCCTGCTTGACCGGCGTGGGCACCGTGCTGGAAGACAACCCCCGCCTCGACGTGCGGTGGCTGAGCACCGCCCGCCAGCCGCTGCGCGTGGTGGTCGACTCGCGGCTGGAAACACCAGTGAATTCACGCATCCTTGACGCTCCGGGCAGCGCGTTGATCTACGCCGCGCAAGACAACGCTGAGCGCCGCGAGGCCTTGCAAGCGCGTGGTGCAGACATCGCAATGGCCGCCTCCCACACCGGCAAGGTAGACCTGTCGGCCCTGCTGAGCGACTTGGCAAAACGCGGCATCAACGAGTTGCATGTAGAGGCCGGTCACAAGCTCAACGGCTCCTTCGTGCGCGAGGGTTTGGTCGATGAGTTTTTGATTTACATGGCACCCATGTTGATAGGCAGCGGTCGCGAATTGGCAGCGTGGGGGCCACTTGAATCGCTGAGCGACGCGCTGCGCTTGCGCTGGCACAGCGTTACGCCCATTGGCAACGATTTACGCTTGCTGCTGCGCCCTGAAGTCGCACCGTTGAATTGATCGCGCCCCAAACAGCCACCGCGCCTTTTCCGGTTGCGCAGTCCACACCGAAACCACAATCGATACGTCCGAGATCAACGACGAACCGCTGGTGCTGGCCCTTCATCAACTGATGACCCAAACGCGTGTTTACCGCAGCGAAGACCTGACCGTGGCCAGCCTCGCGCAGCGCCTGAAAACGCCCGAGTACCGACCGCGCCGCGTCATCAACCGACGCTTGGGCCATCGCAACTTCAACGCTTTTGTGAACGGCTTTCGGATTGACGAAGCCAAAGCCGCTCTGGCCAACCCCGCCCAACGTGAGCTGCCGGTGTTGAGCATTGCGTCGAAGTCGGGTTTCAGTCCATCGGCCTGTTCAACCGCGCCTTCAAGGCCGCCACCGGCCTCACTCCCAGCGAATTTCGCAGAGCAAACTTGCGACCTCCAGACAATTTAAATAGCGCGAATCTTGAAATCGGCCAGCCGAAAGCTGCGCCTCGTAAGTTGCGGCGAGACAACCGGCTTGCAGATTGGCATCGTTGCACCCACCAAAGGCCTTCGCCTTTGTTGAGGAGCAAATCGCATGACCGCTTTCAAATTCGCCCACCACATCGGGGCAGCCATCGCCCTGTCGTTCATCAGCCTGAGCGCGTTGGCCAGCGTCGGCCTGAGTTCGATTCCAGCCACCGCCCGAGAAGGCAGCATCACGCTTTACTGCCCCAGCAGCGCACCGGCGCAAAGCGTCAAACGCGGCTCCTTCACGCTGCTGGTGGACGAACAGGGCGCGCCCACTCCAGGCAATGGGCGCTTGGTGGTCATCTCGCACGGCTCAGGCGGCTCGCCCTGAATGCATGCCGATTTGGCGACGCGTTTGGTCGATGCAGGTTTCGTGGTCGCCATGCAGCAGCACCGAGGCGACCACCATTTGGACAATGGGCACCTTGGCCCTGAAAGGTGGGCTCGGCGCCCCGCCGAAGTGTCTCGCGCCATCGATGCGGTGGGCCGCAACGCGCGCCTCGCAAGCACCTTGAAGCTGGACAAAGTCGGCATGTACGGCATGTCAGCCGGTGGCCTGACTGC
>JANPNT010000636.1:0-2639 GCA_031427655.1 Burkholderiales bacterium | reverse complement strand
TATAACTTTGAAGATGCGATTGTAATTTCTGAGCGAGTGGTTAGAGACGATATTTTTACGTCGTCGAAAAAAAGCTCAGACGTGTCTTGCGCTTTCAGGCCGATTTTGTCGAGCACGCGGCCAACTCGGTAGCCTTTCAGTTCTGCGGTTTCGACGATCAAGATCGACGTGCCGCGTGCGCCTTGTGTCGGGTCGGTCTTGACACACAACAGCACCAAACCGGCCAGGTAGCCGTTGGTGATGAAGGTCTTGGAGCCGTTGACAAGGTAATGGGTTTTGTCGGCCGACAAAGCGGCGCGCGTTCGCATGCCCTGCAGGTCGGAGCCGGCCCCCGGCTCGGTCATGGCGATGGCACCGACCAGTTCACCGCTGCACAAGCGCGGCAGGTACTTGGCTTTTTGCGCCGGCGTGCCGTGGTTCAAAAGGTAGTGGGCGACGATGGTGTGAACCGAGCTGTTGAAGCCGGTCAGGCTGCGCCGCGACAGTTCCTCGTACATAACCGCTTCATGGCGAAAGTCACCGCCACCGCCACCAAATTCTTCGGGGATGTCGGCGCACAGGAGGCCGAGTGCGCCCGCCCTGCGCCAGAGCGCGTGGCCGACGTTGCCGCGCTTGCGAGCGGCTTCGTCGTCGGGTTGCACTTCGGTGTGGATGAAGCGGACGACGGTGTCGCGGTAGCTCTCAAGTTCGGGGGTGGACCAAGCGGGGCGGAAGTCGATGGGCATGGTGGGTCTCGGTTTTGAATTGCTCTCTCCCCCGTGCAGGCGGGAAGGTTGAGGTAGGGGTAGGGGTCGGGGTAAATGCTTCAAACAAAAAACGACTTGATAACGACATTTCACCCCCATCCCGGCCTTCCCCCTCAGAAGCTGAAATAGGAATTCAGCTCATCCTGGCTTGTTGAGCGCTTTGGTGCTCGCCGTCGAAATGCCCCAAGACTTCAGCATCGATTCTGATGTTGAAGCCTCAGCACCCACCCCCGCCACCGTCCTGCTGAACCTGGGCGCAGGCGCGGGTTGCACCACACCGTCCGTCCTCACAAACGTCCCCCGCGCCGCGTTATGCGGATGCATCGGTGCCTCATCCCAATCCAACACTGGCGCAAAACACGCGTCCGTGCCTTCCAGCAATTCGCACCATGCCGCACGCGTGCGGGTGGCAAACAAGGCAGCCATGCGCGCCTTCAAATCGGGCCACGCAGCAGGGCTCATCTGCGCTGCAAACGCCACATCGGTGATGCCCAGCAGCTTCATCAGCAAGGCATAAAACTGCGGCTCTATTGCGCCGATGGCGATGTGTTTGCCGTCGGCGCAGGTGTAGGTGTCGTAGAAATGCGCGCCGCCGTCCAGCAGGTTTTCACCGCGTTGGTTGCTCCACATCTTCTGCGCATGCATGCCGTACATCATGGTCGACAGCAGCGCCGCGCCGTCGGTCATGGCGGCGTCCACCACTTGGCCTTGGCCTGATGTTTTCGCCTCCAACAGCGCGCACACCAGGCCGAAGCCCAGCAACATGCCGCCACCGCCAAAGTCGCCGATGTAGTTCAAGGGCACAGTGGGTTTTTCGCCGCGTGGGCCGATGGCGTGCAGTGCGCCCGACAGCGCGATGTAGTTGATGTCGTGACCCGCGGCGTGCGCCAACGGGCCGGTCTGGCCCCAGCCTGTCATGCGGCCAAAAACCAAGCGCGGGTTCAAGCCCAAACACACCTCCGGCCCCAAGCCCAAACGCTCCATCACGCCGGGGGCGAAAGCCTTCGATCAAGGCGTCGGCTTTGGCGATGAGCTCCAACACCGCAGACAGCGCGGCGGGGTCGCGAAGGTCGGCATGCAAGGTTTGCTTGCCTCTGGAAAAAACGTCGAACTTGGAATTGTTAGCGTCGGCTTTTTCAGGCCGCGCAATGCTCAACACCTCAGCCCCCATGTCGGCCAACAACATGCCGCAAAACGGCGCGGGGCCGAGACCGGCCATCTCGACCACTTTAAGTCCGCTGAGCGGGCCTGTCATGGCACTTCCGATCAGAAAGCAGCGTCGGGCATGTCAGCTTTGCGGATGCGTGTGGCTTGCTTCTTCGCCGGTGCCACCACGACAGGTGCTTCACCCGCTTCAGCCGCCGCAAACGCCTCTTCAGGCGTCATGCCCGCCTTGGCCGCGGCCACCATTCCTGCCAGAGATGTTGCAACCGCTGACGCAGGCGCCACATCTTTCAAAATGCGGGTGAACGGGCTCAGCACCTTCACCAACTGGCCGTAAATTTTCGGGTTGCCGGCCAACACTTCGCGTTGGTACAAAAAGTCGGCCTCGCCGGTGAAGTTGCCGATCAAGCCACCCGCTTCCGTGACCATCAACGAGCCTGCGGCCATGTCCCAAGGGCTCAAGCCGGTCTCGAAAAAACCGTCGTAGTAACCGGCGGCCACGTAGCAAAGGTCGAGTGCCGCCGCACCGGGGCGGCGCATGCCAGAGCACATTTGCATCACCGCTTCAAACATCTGCATGTAGCGCTTGAAGTTGTCGCCCTTGCGGAAAGGAAAGCCGGTGCCGATCAAGCAATCGGCCATGCGGTTGCGCTTGGAAACGCGCAGGCGCTTGTCGTTCAGGAAGGCACCGCGCCCTTTGGAGGCGTAAAACAAATCATTGCGCGTGGG
>JANPNT010000635.1:0-1949 GCA_031427655.1 Burkholderiales bacterium | reverse complement strand
GCAAGGTCGTTATCTGGATTGCGATCACGAGCGCCCAAAGCGCCAGTCCGATCACTGCAACTAATATGTCCCAGCCTTTCGCTTGGCTTAAATCACCGGCAAACTTGCTAAGGAAGCTCTGCATAAGTCGGCCCGATTCGTGCGTGCGATAGCTGCATGAAACCCACACCGATTCTGCCCATGAAACAAGCCGACCTCGGTCTTCACCTGAGCACCAAGCGCACCCGCAAGCGCGAGTTCTTGGACGAGATGGAACGCGTTGTGCCCTGGGCCGACTTGGTCGCGCTCATTGCCGGGCATGCCCCCGAAGGCAAACGCGGACGCCCACCCTTTGCCCTGCACACCATGCTGCGCATCCACTTCATGCAGCAATGGTTCGGCTTGAGTGACCCCGCCATGGAAGAGGCTTTGCACGACACCCCCGTGTACCGCGAGTTCGCGCAGCTGGACTGGACGCAGCGCCTTCCCGACGAGACCACCATCCTGCGCTTTCGCCACCTGCTGGAAGAACACAAGCTGGCCGATCAAATGCTGGGTGTGGTCAACGACATGCTCAGCTCCAAAGGTTTGCTGCTTCGCAAAGGAACCGTGGTGGACGCCACCCTCATCGCCGCGCCCAGTTCGACCAAGAACGCCAGCGGCGAGCGCGACCCCGACATGCACCAGACCAAGAAGGGCAACCAGTGGCACTTTGGAATGAAGGCCCACATCGGCGTGGACGCTGAATCAGGCCTGGTGCACACCGTCAAAGGCACGCCCGCCAACGCCCACGATGTGACTGAAGCGAATGCTCTGTTGCACGGTGATGAGACCGACGTCTTCGGGGACGCGGGCTACCAAGGTGCGGCCAAGCGGCCTGATGCGAAGGAGAGTGTCAACTGGCACATTGCCATGCGACCCGGCAAGCGTGCGGCGCTGGACAAGACCAAAAAGCTTGATGATCTGATCGATCAAGTCGAGAAGATCAAGGCCAGCATCAGGGCCAAAGTGGAGCACCCGTTTCGGGTCATCAAGCGCCAATTCGGTTTCGTCAAAGTGCGTTATCGGGGAATGAAGAAGAACACCGCGCAGCTCAAAACACTGTTCACGCTGAGCAACTTGTGGATGGCGCGAAAGACGCTGATGGCGCTGGAGGGATCGGTGCGCCTGAAGACGGCAAATGGGGTTTGAAATGGGGCCAAAGGGCCCGGCAAACGCTCGAAAGAGACGCAGATGCGGCTGCGAAACTTGATTCCTTGAAAAGAACGCGCTGAATCGACTGATTCGCGACCGCTGGCATCAACGAAAGTGAATTGCGCAGACTTTCCCTAGCTCGTCGTCGAGTTGCAGGATCTCGGACTTGAACGCCACCTTGCGCATCTCGACGAAGTGCAAGAACTCGAGAGGATTGGTGAAGATGTCCGCGTACACGCGCAGGTCGTCCAGTGACAGCGACCAGACGGGCTCGCCTCCCACCTCGACGCCGATGGACGACAGATGCTGAATTTGGGCCGCGATCTCCGTGAATGGATCAAGCGTGACAGCGCAGATCGTGACCTGCCGATAATCCCGAAGCCTCAGGCGGGCGGTTTCGTTTCCGGCGTGGTCCAGAAGCGGCACCTCATCGGCCGTTTGCAAGTATCGAAGGAACCGGTTGCCTTGCTTGGCAGGCGCGGACACGAGGTTCTTGATCGACTGGACGTGTGCGTCGACATCGGTAGCGGGCGACGTGTAGGTGAACGAGCCTGACTTCACCTCGACGATGAACAGGTGGCCGTCAATCGCAAGCACGCCGTCCGCTTCATAGCGAGCAGCCGATGCCCCGGACTCGGCCAACCAGTAGTAGATTTCCTTGAAGCACGTTGCGCCTGGCAGAAGCCGCTGCAGGTACTCGAACGGCAGAGTCTCTGTGAACCACCCCGGCTTCCGTGGAGGCCATTTGGGTTAAGTAAGACCATTGCGGTCTGTTG
>JANPNT010000634.1:0-2666 GCA_031427655.1 Burkholderiales bacterium | reverse complement strand
CCGGTGCTGCTCACCGTGCTGGTGGTGGGTTTGCTGGTCAGCATCTTCCAAGCCGCTACGCAAATCAACGAAGCCACGCTGTCCTTCGTCCCCAAAATCATTGCCGCTGTTGCGGTGCTGACCATCGCCGGGCCTTGGATGCTGAACACCCTCGTTGAATATCTTCAACGCATGTTGCTGGCCATCCCTACTGTCGTTGGCTGACGCTACATGCTGACCTTCACCGAAGCCCAAGTGCTCGAATGGGTCAGCCCGCTGCTGTGGCCCTTCATTCGCATGCTGGCTTTGTTTGGCGCCATGCCGGTGCTGGCGCAGCGCAGCGTTCCGGCGCGCGTGCGGGTGGCTTTGGCTTTCCTCATCACCCTCTGCGCGCAAGCCTCTTTGCCCGCCATGCCGGTGGTGCCGCTCGACTCGCCCACCGCCTTCATGATGCTGGCCCAGCAAGTGCTCATCGGGCTGTCGATGGGCTTTGCGGCGCGCATTGTGTTCACCGCCGTCGAGCTGGCGGGTGAGGTCATCGGCCTGCAAATGGGTTTGAACTTCGCAGGTTTTTTTGAGCCCAGCACGGGCGGTCAAACCACCGCCGTGAGCCGTTTTTTAGGCACCGTCATCAGCTGGATGTTCATCGTCGCCAACGGTCATTTGCTCATCATCGCGGCCTTGGTGCAAAGCTTCAAAGCCTTCCCCGTCAGCCCCGAACCATTGAGCTTTGTGCGTGCGCTGCAACCGCAGGTGTGGGGTGCCGAGATCTTCGCCTTGGGCCTGTGGATCGCCCTGCCGGTGATCGCCATGTTGCTGTTCACCAACCTGGTGCTGGGCATCATTTCGCGCGTGGCCTCGCAAATGAACATCTTCTCCATCGGCTTCCCCATCACCTTGGGTGTGGGCCTGGTTGGCGTGCTGCTCACCCTGCCGATGATGCAAATGCCGTTCACGATGGCGTTGGAGAAGATGCTGGCCAATTTTCAGTAAATCACTGGGCAAGCTCGGCGTCAACGCGCTGGAGGCTGCCGCCAAGTTCGGCATCAAAAAAGTCAGCCTCGCCGCCAGCGAAGCCGCCTGCAGCATCGTCTTTGCCGACACCCACCGCAACCCGGTTTACCTGCCGCTGGACGAGGACTACCCCGTCAACCCGATGGACAACCATGCCATGTCCAAGGATGAACGCTGAACAGCATTCAATGACCCGCGAACTTCAGCGCCAGAACACTTCGCGCTGAAGCAGCACGGTGCTCGCACCGCAGCGCGTGCATTTCATCGAGCAAGGCGGGCAACCCTTTCCACTTTTCGGTGCAGTTCATGCGCCGTTTCATTTCTTCAAACAAGGCTTGATAGCGCAAAGCAATTTTGGTGGTGTCCATCGATGGCTTCCTTTGAGGTTGACGAAATGCCGATGCTGCTACGGCGTGTGGGCAATGACTTGCAAACTGAAGCGAAGCGCGCGCTCGTAGGCCAAGTCGGCGGGAATGCGGGCTGACGGCGCGGTGCCCGCTGCTACCGGTGCGTCGGCGAAATCACTGCTGGGCAATGCGGCACGCAGCGCTGACACAGCCACCATCACCGCGCGGCCTTGGGCATCGGTGAGTGCCACGCCGTTGAAGCGGCCTGCGCCGTCCAACACCAATCCGCCGCTGATGGGTGGTGGCACCTCTATGCCCAGCGGGCGGTCGCCTTTCAGGACGGCCGCTCCCAAAAAACCAGCATGCAGCCAAGGCCAAGCGGCTTGGTCGGAGGGCGACGGGCTGAAGACGACCACATAGCCCGGGCTGCCCGCAAACGAATCTCGAGTGGCCGCCGTCAACAACGTGCCATCACCCGTCGGCAATGCATTCGTCAATCGAAGCACGGTCAAGCCCAATGCGTCGAGGCGCTGCTCCAGCGTGGCTTGCGTGGTGTGGCCCAGGCCGTTGCGCAACAACACAACGGAACCCGCTGGCAAGGCACTTGTAGGAACCAAGGCGCGCTGCCCGGACGCCAGCAAAACACCGCTGGCCACCACGCGAGCGGCGGCAGGCAACTCGATTTGGCCGCCTTGCACAACAGCATGGGGCGCGAGGCGGTGCGACCCGCTTGCCAACAATGGCCCGGCGATCGGATGCGCAGTGTTCAACGCAGATTGGGTATGCAGCAAAACCGGATCGGTCGGGTGGCGCGCCAGAGCTTCATCCAGCGTGCGTTTGGCAAACTCGCTTTGCCCGCCCGCCTGCAACAGCCAGGCGTACAACGCTGCCGGCGCGGCGGCTTCGCGGTGCGCACCTGCCGTGTGCGCGCAGAAAGCCAAAGCGCGTCGGTATTCACCGGCTTGCAGGTAAGCGCGCACCAAGCCCATCTCCGTGTCAGGTGCGTGCAGCAGCATGGCGGCGCGGTCGAAGCTGTCGACGGCGGAGCTGGTGTCACCGCGCTGCAATTCGGCCTCGGCGTGTTGCAATAAAGCGGCGCGCTCGCGCATCGATTCGCTGTCGTTTCGAGGGTCGGTTACCGCAGCGGGAGCCCGACCCTGCTTGAGATTCTGCGCATGAGAATGGTCAGGGTCGTGACCACGATCTCGCGCCACCACCACCGGCAAGTGCAGCAGCAAGGCCACCGCAGCACCAGCCCACGCCGCGCGCCATCGCTGAGCAGTGCGTCGTTTTTCGTTCACGGCAGCTTCCTGATTCGCGGCGCTT
>JANPNT010000633.1:0-11034 GCA_031427655.1 Burkholderiales bacterium | reverse complement strand
TCAAGGTGGGCTCGCTCAACATGCGCACATACAAGGTGGGCACGCCCATGAACACCGTCGCATCGGGCAAACGCGCCACCACCGCCTTGGCGTTGAATTTGCTGAACCAAATCATTTTGCTGCCGTTCAACAGCGCACCGTGCGACGCGACGAACAGGCCGTGAACGTGAAAGATGGGCAGCGCGTGAATCAGCACGTCGCCAAGCTGCCAGCCCCAGTAGCTTTGCAGCGTGCGTGCGTTGCTAAGCAAATTGCCGTGGCTCAGCATCGCGCCTTTGCTGCGACCCGTGGTGCCGCTGGTGTACAAAATCGCGGCCAGGTCGTCGGCGTTGTTGACGGCAACCTGGTGCTGATCGCTGTGATGCACAGCGCGTTGCAACAGGCTGCCGGTGCGGTCGTCATTCAAGGTGAACACATGCGCCGTGCCAGCCTTGAAAGCCAGCTTGCTGAACCACCCAAAGTTGCGGCCCGAACACACCACCACCGCAGGTTCGGCATTGGCAATAAAGTACTCGACCTCGGCCGCTTGATAGGCCGTGTTCAGCGGCAGATAGACCAAACCTGCGCGCAGCACGGCAAGGTAAAGCATCAAAGCTTCCACCGACTTTTCCGTTTGCACCGCCACGCGCGAACCGGCGGGCAGGTTCAACGAGTCGAGCAAATTCGCCATCTTGGCGGTGGCCAAATCTAGGTCACGCCAGGAGTAATTCAAAACCTCACCGTCTGCGGTCTCGACGGCGCAGGCGTCCAGGTCAGCGGGAAAGCCGCCGCGCAGGGCTGCGAACAAGTTGTGGTTCATGGGCGCGCTCAATCCAGCTTTGCACCCGAGCCCTTCACCACTTCGGCCCAGCGTTTGATCTCGGTGCCCGCAAATTTGCCGAATTCGTCGCCGTAGAGGTTGGGCGTCTCCGCACCGATGCCGTTCCAGATTTTTACCAGGTCGTCCGAGGTCAGTGCTTTGCTCAGCTCGGCGCGCATGCGGTCAGTGAACTCTTTCGGCGTTCCCTTGGGGGCCCACAGCCCGTACCAAGTGGCCACCTGATAGGCCGGCACGCCGCCTTCGACGCTGGTGGGCACGTCGGCAAAACCAGGCGCGCGTTTGGTCGAAGCCACGGCCAGCGCTTTGATGCGCCCGCTCTTGATGTGCGTGGACGACGAAGCCAGGCCGTCAAACATCAAATCAACTTGACCGGCGATCAAATCCTGCAAGGCCGGGCCCGCACCGCGGTAAGGAATGTGGGTAATGAAGGTTTTGGTTTGCAGCTTGAACAGCTCGCCGGCCAAGTGGTGCGAGGTGCCGTTGCCGGCCGAGCCGTAGTTGAACTTGCCGGGGTTTTTGCGCAGCAGTTCAACCAGCTCTTTCAAGGTAACGGACGCTATGCGCTGCGGGTTCACCACCACCACTTGCGGCACGCTGCCGATCAAACCCACAGGGATGAAATCGGTCTCGATGTTGTAGTCGAGCTTGGGGTACATCGACGGCGCAATAGCGTGGTGAACGGCACCCATGAAAAAGTTATAGCCATCGGGCGCGGCTTTGGCGGCCAATGACGCACCCAAGGTGCCGCCCGCGCCGCCTTTGTTGTCGATCAGCACCTGCTTGCCAAGGTTCTTGCTCAGCACCGCCGACAGTGGCCGTGCAAATGCATCGGTGCCACCGCCCACGGGGAACGGCACAACGATGTTGACGGGCCGGTTGGGCCAAGTGCTTTGTGCCCGGGCCAGCGGAATGCCCAGCGTGGCGCTGGCGCTGCCTGCAGCTGCTTGCAGCAAGATTCGGCGGGTCACGCCGGGGGATTTTTTGCTTGTGCTCATGTTGTCTCTGTCCGTGGTTGTAGGTATTTTCATGGGGTGCGCATCCTTCGCGCACGTGCAGCGCAAGCCAGCGCCGTGTCAAAGCCCCGCGGCCAAGGCCCGAGAGTAGGCCAGCTCGCCGTGGCTGAATTTCTCATGGTGAACTTCTACTTTTTGCAGGTCGTACAAGTGGTTCACCATCACGCCAAACGACTGTTTGACGCCCTTCGTGAACAGGTCGCCCAGCGCGTTCAACCGCTCCGGCCGCGCTCCATTGTCGAGGTGAAAGCGCGCCACCGGATCACCACCGGTGCTGGGTGAGTAAAAGCTCAGGTAGCAAGCGGATAAACGAGTCAAGGCCTGCATCGCTTCGTCTGAAGCGGCGCGCAGCGCGATGGCCATCGCCAAACTTTCGAGGTCGCCTTGTAGGCGGTCATCAGCGCAGCCGCGCAACGCGCGCGACTTCGGCAGGGCCTCAATCACCGCGCCGGCTCGAAGCCAACGGGCAAAGCCGGGAATGGGGGAAAGCGTGCAAAAGGTTTTCAGTCGCGCAACAGGTGGTCAAAGAAAACGCCCTGTTGCGGATCAGGCAGGGTGCTGAAGCGCTCCGCCAGACCGCGAGCGATGGCCACTGGCCGGTTTCCAAAGCGCGGTCAAACACCATGCTGCGCAAGCGCGCGGGCACTTCTTCATACAACAGGGCGGGGCGAAGAGGCGTTGGGTCCACGATGAAAGGCCTGAGACGGTGGCCGTTACTGCCAGCGGCGATCCAGCGGGTGGCAATCCAAATTGGTGGCCAGGAAACGAGACGGTATCAGCCTGAGCTGATGCGGCAAAAAGCATCAAAACCGCGGAAGCGATCGATTTGATTTGAAAGCTGGTCATGTTGATTTCCTAGGAATTCGCTGCGTCGGTTGGGGCAACGGCTTGCGTTACCCGCTGAGCCCAAAGCTACCGACGTCGCCAAGGGCACGCATCCGGCAATCAAGAGGCTTTGGCGGAGCTGGTACAGACTAGGACACACTTTTCTGACTGAGCTCCCAAGTTGTGGCAACAAATCTCTCAAAAACACGCCTGATCGGTGGGCCGATAATTTGGCGGATGGCGACCTCACCACGATCTATCAAACTCCGTTTCGGTCTGTTGTGGGGGGCTTTGAGCCTGCTTTGCTCGTCCCCAACGTGGGCACAGCAGCAGCCAGCAACGGCGGCGCCACCCGCGCCAGCAGCCTCGGCGGCCGCGCCCACCACCCTGCAACGGGTCGAAATCAATGCGGGTCGCGCCACTGACAACCAACTTCGCCGCGATTCCACCGCCGCCAAAATCATCGTCGGACGGGACGAGATTGAGCGTTTTGGCGACAGCACCCTGGGCGATTTGCTCAAGCGCTTGCCCGGCGTCACCATGCAAGGCAGCCCAGGTCGCGGCGGCGCGATTCGGATGCGCGGCCTGGGCAACGGTTACACCCAAATTTTGTTGGACGGCGAGCGCGTGGCCCCCGGTTTTTCCATCGATTCACTGGCACCCGAGCAAATTGAGCGCATTGAAATTTTGCGCGCGCCCACGGCCGAGACCGGCGCGCGCGCTATCGCGGGCACCATCAACATCATTACGCGCGAGGGCTACACCAGGCGCCTGAACAATGTGCAATTCACGCTGGGCGTTGAGAACGACCGCCTGCAGCCCCAAGCGTCTTGGTCACGCAACGACACGGTGGCGGGTTTGAACTACAACTTCTCCTTGTCGGCCAACCGCAACGACCGTCAAAACGACAGCAGCTCCACCACCATCGGCAGGAACTTGACCACCAACGCGGTGGTGCTGGATCAAAGTGACAAAAGCGAAGTTCGCGAACGCCGCCAAGGCATCCAAGCCACTGGGCGACTTCAATGGCGCGGCGCGCAGGGTGAGTCGGTGACGGTGATGCCGCTGCTGATTTACGGCCAAGGCAAGACACAGCGCTACGGCGAACTGATTCAAACGGTGGGCAGCACGGCAGCGCCTTACGACCTTAGCGAAACCGCCTCAGAAGGCAGCTTCCGGTTGCTGCGCTTGAACGGCATGTGGACGCGCCGCCTGAGCGAAGGCGCGCGCATGGAATGGCGCGCGGGCGTGGGCCAGAGCAAGTCGACTGGTGAAAGTCTGCGCTTGGAGAATTACGTCGGCAGCCTGGTTCGCACGCTGCAAGACAGCACCAGCGCCGTCGAAAACAGCATCAGCCTGAACGGCAAGTTCATTCAAGTGTTGGAAAGCGAGCACAGCCTGACCGCGGGCGGCGAGCTAGAGGCGACGCGCCGCACCGACGC
The DNA here is from genome assembly GCA_031427655.1 of Burkholderiales bacterium. Taxonomy (GTDB): domain Bacteria; phylum Pseudomonadota; class Gammaproteobacteria; order Burkholderiales; family Burkholderiaceae_C; genus JANYJJ01. The sequence continues at coordinate 6,934 of JANPNT010000633.1, read as the reverse complement.
CCGCAGCACGCTGCAAAACGGCGCGCCGCTGCTGCTGGATTTTGGCGACGCGGTTCAAGCCTCGGCCTCGCGCTTTGCGTTTTACGCACAAGACGATTGGGTCATCTCACCGCAGTGGTCGGCCTATGCGGGTCTGCGCTGGGAAGGCATCAACACCCAAGGCGGTGATGTCAAAAACACCAGCAGCGTCTGGACGCCGTTGGCGCACGCGGTGTGGAAGCCCTCGCCTGAAAGCAAAGACCAAGTGCGCTTCAGCCTGACGCGCAGCTATCGCTCGCCCACCTTGCAAAACCTGATCGCGCGGCCCAGCATCAACAACCGTTATCCGGCACCCGGAGCCAACACACCGACGAATGTCGACCGCGCGGGCAACCCCACGTTGAAGCCTGAATTGGCCACCGGTTTGGACGTGGCCATCGAGCGCTATTTGCCCGGCAGCGGGCTGATCAGCGCCAACGTGTTTCAACGCCAGATCAGCAACTACATGCGCAGTGAAACGGCGCTGGAAACCGTGAGTTGGGCGAATGTGCCGCGCTATGTGTCGCGCATGCAAAACGTCGGCGCAGCGGTCACGCAAGGCTTGGAACTGGAAGCCAAGTTCCGGCTGACGGAGTTGATGGCCGATGGCCCGAAAGTTGACATTCGCAGCAACCTCAGCTTTTTCCGCTCGCGCGTGCAAAGCGTTCCCGGCCCCGACAACCGCTTGGACCAACAGCCCAGCTACACCGCCAACTTCGGCGCGGACTACCGCCTGCCCAACACGCCACTCAGCCTGGGTGGCAACTTGAACTGGACGCCGGGTTACGTGACGCGTTTAAGTGATGTGCAAACCGCCGAGCAGGGCAAAAAAATTGGCCTCGATGCCTATGCCTTGTGGGTGTTCAGCCCGACCGTGCAACTGCGCTCGACGTTCAGCAACATCGATCCGCGCAACTACGTGACCGGCGGCAGCTTGGATGCTTTGAGCATTCGCGAAACATCGCAAAACACTGCGCCCACTTACGTCAATTTGCAAGTTCGCTTTGAGATCAAGCTGTAAACACCGAGACCGTACGTCACCGCAGTGTGCTTTGATCGCGCCTTCGCCCTCTCACGAAAGATCGACCCATGAAATATCGGTTCCTGAACTGTGCGCTCGCCTTGGCATGCGTCAGCTTGTTCGCACTGCCGCAAACGGCTTTGGCCCAAGCGCAAAGTGACCCGAAAGGCGAAATCAAAATTGCCCACATTTACAGCAAGACCGGCCCGCTAGAGGCATACGGAAAACAAACCGCCACCGGCTTTTTGATGGGCCTGGACTACGCCACTGGCGGCACCCTCATGGTGGCGGGCAAGAAGATCACCGTGATTGAAAAAGACGACCAAGGCAAGCCCGACATCGGCAAGAGTTTGCTGGCCGCCGCCTACGGTGACGACAAGGCCGACATTGCGGTGGGCCCGACCTCCAGCGGCGTGGCCTTGGCTTTGTTGCCGGTGGCCGAGGAGTACAAAAAAATATTGTTGGTTGAACCCGCTGTGGCCGACTCGATCACCGGCGACAAGTGGAATAAGTACATTTTCCGCACTGGCCGCAACAGCTCGCAAGACGCCATCAGCAACGCCGTGGCGCAAGACAAGGCAGGCGTGAACATTGCCACCTTGGCGCAGGACTATGCGTTTGGACGCGACGGCGTCAAAGCCTTTCGCGACTCCATCAAAAAGGCCAAGATCGTTCACGAAGAATATTTGCCCACCACCACCACCGACTTCACAGCCGGGGCGCAGCGCATCATCGACAAACTGAAAGACCTGCCCGGCCGCAAAGTGATTTGGATCATTTGGGCCGGTGCGGGCAACCCCTTCAAGATCGCCGACCTCGACCTGAAGCGCTACGGCATCGAGATCGTCACCGGCGGCAACATCATGCCGGCCATGGTGGCCTACAAGCAGTTTCCCGGCATGGAAGGTGCCACCTATTACTACTTCGGCATTCCGAAAAACCCGGTCAACGAATGGCTGGTGGCCAACCACTACAGCAAGTACAAAACCCCGCCCGACTTCTTCACGGCAGGCGGCATGGCGGCGGCCATTGCGGTGGTGGAAGCATTGAAGAAAAACAAAGGGGACACTGGCACCGACAAGCTGATTGCCACCATGGAAGGCATGAGCTTCGAAACCCCCAAGGGCAAGATGACCTTCCGCAAAGAAGACCACCAAGCCATGCAAAGCATGTACCACTTCAAGATCAAAGCCGACCCGGCGTTTGCGTGGGGCGTGCCGGAATTGGTGCGTGAGATCAAAGCGGAAGAGATGGACGTGCCGATTCGGAACAAGCGTTGATTTGAATTACTCCTTCCCCCGCAAGGGGCGGGCTTGGGATGGGGGGTTGAATCGCGGTCGCGGGCCGGTTTGGGTTCCACGATCTCACCCCACCACGACAAACAAACCATGCTCAGCACCCAGAACCTCACCATTCGCTTCGGTGGCCATGTTGCCGTCGATCACGTCAGTTGCGCCTTTCAACCCGGCACGCTCACGGCCATCGTCGGGCCAAACGGCGCGGGCAAAACCACTTACTTCAATTTGATTTCGGGCCAGCTTCGCGCCAGCGAAGGCACGGTGCATTTGAATGGGGTGGACATCACGCACGAGGCCGCATCGGCACGCACGCATCGCGGCCTGGGGCGGGCGTTTCAACTGACCCAACTGTTCCCGAATTTGAGCGTGGTCGAGAACGTGCGCCTGGCGGTGCAGTCACGTCGCAAGCAAGGCTTGAACTGGTGGTCGGTGTGGCTGGATCAACGCGGCACGTTAGAGCGGGCCATGGAATTGGTGGCTCGCGTGAAGCTCAGCGCGCGCGCACAGGCCAGCGCCAGCAGCTTGCCGCACGGCGACCAGCGCAAGCTGGAAGTGGCCATGCTGATGGCGCTGGAACCCAGCGTCTACATGTTCGACGAACCCACCGCTGGCATGAGCCAAGACGACGTGCCGGTGATCCTGGATTTGATACGCGCGTTGAAGTCTGAGCGCGACAAAACCATTCTGCTGGTGGAACACAAAATGGACGTGGTGCGCGAGCTGGCCGACCGCATCATCGTGCTGCACAACGGCCAGTTGGTGGCCGACGGTGAGCCCGCCGAAGTGATTGCCTCGCCCATCGTCCAGCAAGCGTATTTGGGCATCACGGTTGACGCAACGGTCGACGCAACCGCAGATGAAAAAACCGAGGTGCCTGCATGACGAATGCCCTGCTCGAGCTGCAAGGCGTGCACACCCACATCGGCAGTTATCACATCCTGCACGGCGTGGATTTGCAGGTGCCCACAGGCCAGGTCACGATGCTGCTGGGCCGCAACGGCGCGGGCAAGACCACGACCTTGCGAACCATCATGGGCTTGTGGAAAGTATCGCAAGGCAGCTTGAGTTTTAATGGCCGCGCGCTGCCCGCCAACACGCCCGACATCGCCCAACTCGGCATCGCCTACGTGCCCGAAAACATGGGCATCTTCAGCGACCTCACGGTGCGCGACAACATGCTGTTGGCCGCGCGCGGTGCCAAGAATTTGAAGCAGATGGACACGCAGCGACTGGAGTGGCTGTTTGGCTTGTTCCCCGCCATAAGCAAGTTTTGGCTGGCACCCGCAGGCAAGTTGTCGGGCGGGCAAAAGCAAATGCTGGCGATCGCTCGCGCCATGGTCGAGCCGCGCCGCTTGTTGTTGATTGACGAGCCCAGCAAAGGCTTGGCTCCGGCGATGGTGCAAAACTTGATTGCGGCGTTGCGCGAGCTGAAAGCGACGCAAACCACGGTGCTGCTGGTGGAGCAAAACTTTGCGATGGCGCGCGCTTTGGGCGACCAGGTGGCGGTGATGGACAACGGCCGCGTGGTGCACGCTGGGGCCATGCGCGAGCTGGCCGACGACGCGCAATTGCAGCAAAAGTATTTGGGCTTGTCGCTGGAGGCGCACGCATGAGTGCGGTCACTGCACCCGCAGCGCAGGCTGCGGCCATCATCCCAAAGGCCAACTTCGATTGGATCCCTTTGGCTTTGGTGGCATTGCTCGCCGCACTGGCCTGGCCGCTGATTGGTTCCAGCAGCACCTGGCTCACCTTGACGGTGGCGGGTTTAGCCATGGGGATGATCGTTTTCATCATCGCCTCGGGCTTGACGCTGGTGTTTGGCCTGATGGACGTGCTGAACTTTGGCCACGGCGTTTTCATTGCGCTGGGTGCTTACGTGGGCTTGAGCGTGCTGGCGCAAATGCCACAGTGGACGGCCTCACCCGAGCTGTGGCGCAACGTGGTGGCGGTGCTGCTGGCGATGGCCGTGGCCTGCGTGGTGGCGGCCGCCGTCGGCTGGGTTTTTGAGCGCGTGTTGGTGCGGCCGGTGTATGGCCAACACCTCAAACAGATCCTCATCACCATGGGCGGCATGATCATCGGCGAAGAGCTCATCAAAGTGATTTGGGGGCCCACGCCGGTGTCGCTGGAGCTGCCCACAGCACTGCGCGGCGTGGTGACTTTGGGCGATGCGGCGGTGGAGCGTTTTCGCTTGCTTGCCATGTTGATCGGTGCCCTGGTGTTGGCCGCCATGCTGTTCACCTTGAACCGCACCAAGCTCGGTTTGTTGATACGCGCGGGCGTGCAGGACCGTGAGATGGTGGAGAGTTTGGGCTACCGGATTCGGCGCTTGTTTGTGGGCGTGTTCGTGGCGGGTTCGGCCTTGGCGGGCATGGGCGGCACGCTGTGGAGCGTGTTCCAGCACGGCGCTTCGCCGCAAATGGGCGCACAGGTGAATGTGCTGATCTTCATCGTCATCATCATCGGCGGTTTGGGCTCGACCTTGGGCTGTTTTGTGGGTGCGCTGCTGGTGGGTTTGATGGCCAACTACACCGGCTTCTTAATGCCCAAAGCGGCCATGTTTTCCAACATTGCTTTGATGGCGGCGGTGTTGATGTGGCGGCCGCAGGGCTTGTATCCGGTGGCGAATCGATGAGCGCGAGATGCTGAACCGCCTTCTCTCACACGACCTGCCGCGCAGCCGCTGGTTGGCGCTGATGCTCATCGCCATCGTGCTCGGCCTGGCACTCACTCCTTTCATATTCCCCGGCACGAAGGCGCTGAACGTTGCAGCCAAGATGATGGTGTTCATCGTGTTGGTGGCCAGCTTTGATTTGCTGTTGGGCTACACCGGCATCGTCAGTTTTGCGCACACCATGTTTTTTGGCATCGGCGCTTACGGCGTGGCCATTGCCTGCACGCAGATGGGGCCGACGTGGACAGCGGTGGGCGTGGGCATCGCGTCGGCACTGGCGGCGTCACTGGCCTTGTCTACGGTGATCGGCCTGTTCAGCCTGCGCGTAAAAGCCATCTTTTTCGCGATGATCACGCTGGCGGTGGCGTCGGCATTTTTGAGTTTGGCCTCGCAACTGTCAGATTTCACCGGCGGTGAAGACGGCTTGAATTTCAAGGTGCCTGAAGCTTTGCGGCCATCGACGATGTATCTGGATGCGCCGTTTTTGGGTGCGTCCATCGACGGCCGTTTGCTCACGTATTACCTGCTGTTCGCGGCCACGGTAACGCTGGTGTTGCTGATGTTGCGCATCGTCAACTCACCCTTCGGGCGCGTGCTGTTGGCCATTCGCGAAAACGACTTCCGGGCCGAGGCCATCGGCTACCGCACCGTCGTTTATCGCACCCTGAGCAATGTGCTGTCGGCCTTGTTCGCTACGCTGGCGGGTTGCTTGCTGGCGCTTTGGTTGCGCTACAACGGGCCCGACACCTCGCTGTCGTTCGAGATCATGCTGGACGTGCTGCTGATCGTGGTGATTGGCGGTATGGGCACCATTTACGGTGCGGTGGTGGGCAGCGTGCTGTTTGTGCTGGCGCAGAGCTATCTGCAAGACGTGATGAAGCTCAGTGCAGGCGCATTTGATGGCATTCCCGTGCTGTCGCAGCTCACCTCGCCCGACCGCTGGATGCTGTGGCTGGGCATCTTGTTCGTGCTGGCGGTTTATCACTTTCCAGCCGGGGTGGTGGGGCGACTGCGGCGCTTAAAAACCGTGGATAACGGCAAAGGCCCGCAGTAAAAAAGGCGGCGCTGCATCCCTAAAATGTTTGCCTTCTTGTCAAAAGGCAGCTCCCTATGTCCTCCGGTCTGATACGCATACGCGGTGCTCGTCAACACAACCTCAAGAACCTCGACCTCGACATCCAGACCGGTGAGATGACGGTGGTCACCGGGCCCAGCGGCTCGGGCAAATCGAGCTTGGTGTTCGACACCTTGTACGCCGAAGGCCAGCGGCGCTATGTGGAAACTTTCAGCGCCTACGCGCGTCAGTTTTTAGACCGCATGGACCGCCCGGCGGTGGACCGCGTGGACGGCGTGCCGCCCGCAATCGCGATTGACCAGACCAACCCGGTGCGGACTTCACGGTCGACCGTGGGCACCATGACCGAGCTGAACGACCACCTGAAGTTGTTGTTTGCGCGCGGTGCCAATTTGTTTGACAAACAAACATCGCAAGCCGTTCGGCACGACACGCCGGAGACGATTTACGCCGAGCTGATGGCACGCACCGCGCAGGACGATCCGCGCTTGGTGCTGACCTTCCCGGTCGAGCTGCCCGCCAGCACCACGGCCGAAGAAGTGACGCAGTGGTTGTCGGCCAGCGGGTTCACCCGTGTGCACGGCGAGCGCGAAGTGGCGTCACCCACCGGGCCGCGAAAAGTGTTGGACGTGGTGGCGGACCGGTTTCGGATACAGGGCACGGAGAAGGTGCGGGTGGTGGAGGCGATAGAGACGGCACTGAAGCGCGGGAGTGGGCGAGTCAATGTGCATGCAATCGCTTCTGTATTGACTTCCTCCCCCGCTGAGGGGCAGGCGAACGTCTTGACTCCCTCCCCCTTGGAGGGAGAGGGAGAGCTTCTCTGGCGCTTCTCCACCGGCCTGCACTGC
>JANPNT010000632.1:0-1782 GCA_031427655.1 Burkholderiales bacterium | reverse complement strand
CCTGACCCGCAGCCATCAGCCCACCAGCCACCGCCTGCCCAGCGGCTTGCAGGTCTGGATGCTGCTGCGCATGCAAGCCCGTGACGGCGTGGCCGCACCGGTGTTCCACATGGCAGGGCGGCCGGTTGAAGAAAAACCCCGCAGCGCCAGCGGGCCCGACAAATCACCACCCGAAACGCTGCGCCACGGGGAGCTGCATCTGATCGAAGCTGCTTTGGCAAATTGCCAAGGCAATGTGTCGCAAGCCGCGCGCAGCTTGGGTGTGTCGCGTGGTTTGATTTACCGCCACTTGAAGCAAGGCAAAGAAGTCGCGTCACACTGAAACTCGAACGGGCCAGCCGATAATCCAACGGATGCAAGTTTTTCGCGGCTTCCACCACCCCCACATCGCGCCAGCGTGCGCCTTGACCATCGGCAACTTTGACGGCGTGCACCGCGGCCATCAGGCCATGCTCGCCTTGTTGCGCAGCGAGGCACAGCACCGCCAACTGCCAAGCTGCGTGATGACGTTTGAGCCGCATCCGCGTGATCACTTTGCGCGGCTCAGCGGGCACCCGGAACGCGCACCCGCGCGCATTGCCACGCTGCGCGACAAGCTCAGCGAGCTGGAACGCTGCGGGGTGCAGCAAGTCATCGTGGCGCGCTTTGACAGCCGCTTTGCCGCACTCACACCACAAGCCTTCATCACCGACGTGCTGCAACGCGGCCTGGGCACGAAATACGTGCTGGTGGGCGACGACTTTTGCTTCGGTGCCAGGCGTGCGGGTGACTACGCCATGCTCGACCAAGCCGGTCAAGCGGGCGGCTTTGATGTGGCCCGCATGATGAGCTACGAAGTGCACGGCCATCGCGTGTCCAGCTCGGCCGTGCGCGAGGCTTTGGCCAGCGGCGACATGGCGCAAACCGCCACCTTGCTGGGCCGGCCGTACAGCGTCAGCGGCCACGTCATTCATGGCCGCAAGCTCGGCCGCGAACTGGGTTTTCGCACCTTGAACTTGCGTTTCCCGCACGCCAGGCCTGCAGCCAGCGGCATCTTCGTGGTGCGCGTTCACGGCTTGTCGGATCAGCCGCTGGACGGCGTGGCCAGCCTTGGCGTGCGCCCCACTGTGGAAGACGCCGGTCGTGTGTTGCTGGAAACTCACTGCCTGAATTGGCCCGCCGATCTGGGCACAGAAGGTGGCTACGGCCGCTGCATCAAGGTCGAGCTGCTGCACAAGTTGCACGACGAATTGAAGTACGAAGGCCTGCACGCCTTGACCGACGGCATTGCACGCGACGAACGCGACGCGCGCGCTTGGCTCAGCGCGCACAGCGCCACCAAGCTGCCCCGATAGAATCAGTCCATGGGTTTTAAGCTTTCTCCGCCTCAACCGCACCTCTGGCACGCTGCCACGCATCGCCAAAACACGCGCGACCGAATTTGAACGATCTGCGCCCCGGTGCCCCACCGGACAGGCCAAATTGGCCCCACGCACATCGCTCACACCCCACGCCCGCGCACTGCACGTCGGCGAAATTCAAGGATTCAACATGGCTGTCACGCCGCAAACTCCGTCCAACCCGAGCGTGGATTACCGCGCCACCCTGAACCTGCCCGACACGCCCTTCCCCATGCGCGGCGATCTGCCCAAGCGCGAACCGGGTTGGGTCAAGGAATGGGAAGACCAAGGCACCTACCAGCGCCTGCGCGATGCGCGCGTGGGCAAGCCGCGCTTTGTACTGCACGACGGCCCGCCCTATGCCAACGGCCAATTGCACATCGGCCATGCGCTGAACAAAGTG
>JANPNT010000631.1:0-5214 GCA_031427655.1 Burkholderiales bacterium | reverse complement strand
CTCCGCGCACGCCGATCAGGTCGAGACCCCGTTTCCATATCTCGGAGCTGATCTTCTGGGTCGCATTCGCTTCGTTGTTGATGCGCACCGTGAGGGCCTGGCCGTCCGGCAGGGTGCGGTAGCCATCAGCGCCGCGCTTGTAGCCGAAGCGGTCGAGCAGCTTGTTGGCCAGCACCGGATCGTAGCGAAAGCTGCTGCGGTATTTCTCGTCGAAACCCTGGACGCCGACCGGCACCGCGCTGTAGGCCGTGATCGCCTGCTTCAGCCGCATCTGCGTGATCTCGGCGTTGACGTCATAGGCCATCAGGATGGCGCGTCGCAAGGCAATCTTCTCCTTGCCGGTTCCACCCAGGACCGGGTCGCGCTGGTTGATCAGCGAATAAATGATTTCCGGCTCGACCATGCGATACAAGGTCACGCCTTCGGCAGTCAGCGCAGGCTTCAGCTTGACCCCCTCCATGGCAGAGCTGGTCGCCGACTCGGGAAGCTTGTCGTTATCGAGTTGCTTGTCCTGGAATGCCAGCCAGCGCGACTGTTGTTCCTCGATGATGCTAATCTCGACCCGGCCGACCTGGGGCATCTTCTTGCCCTTCATGTCCTTGACCAGCTGGTCATCCCAGGCGTCGCCCGTTGACTGGAAATCCCAGACGAAGCCGCGATAGTCCGGGTTGGCGGTCAGCACGATCCGGCTGCGCGGCACGTACTGGCTCAGCTGGTAGGGGCCGGTGCCGACCGGATGCTGGCCGCTTTGGACGCCATAGGCCTCGATGACTTCACGGGCGACTGCGCCCAGGCCGGTGTAGGCAATCGAATACAAAAAATTGTAGTCGGGCGCATTCAGGTGCAACCGCAGGGTGTATGGGTCAGGCGTTTCGACGCCGGCAATCGGCCGGTCGTAGTCGAACTTGCCGGTCTTGACGGCTTCGGCGGCCAGCGCATCGAGGCCGACAATCTTGCCAGCCAGAAAAGTGATCGACGGCGAGCGATTCTTCGGATCGAGGAAGCGCTTGAAGGAATAGGCGTAATCCTGCGCGGTCAGCTCGCGCCGCTTGCCCTTGAAGGCTGGGTCGTCGGTAAACAGGATCCCTTTTTGCAGGCGGAAAGTGTAGGTCTTGCCGTTGTCGCTGACCTCGGGCATCGCCTCGGCGGTCTTGGGCACCAGCTTTGCCGGCCGGGCCAGGTAATCATAGGACAACAGCGGCTCGAGGATGCCTTGCGCGACCTGAACCGAATAGGCGTTCTGCGTGCGCGCCAGATCGAAGCCATCGTCCGGCGCCTCGTAGGCAACCCGCACCACCTTGGCCGGGTCGGCCGGGCTCGCGGCCAGGGTCACCATACTCGCCAGCAACAAACTCGCAGCCACCAGGATCTTCATGTTCCACATCGTTTCGACATCCTTTATACGCTGTCGCTGTACCGCCACACACACCACGCTTTTGCTGGAAAGCATGCGTGCCCGATGACGCGATTCCGTTCCTTCTGCAACTCCGCTTGTGGCAGTGCCGACGCGGGCAGCCTTGTCGGGCTACCTTGGAACGGGCGTAACCATAGCGCAACTGCAGGAGTTTGGGTCATGCACCAGAAATATTTTAATGGTGCGTTGCAAAATGCATGCTGCCCCTCCGCAACATCAAAAAAAGCTGCGCGGAACAGCTAAGGGGCGATTTCCATTCAGGCATGGCAAGCAGGTGCAACCCGAGATTCAATGAACAAACTCGTCTGGACAGCTGGTCGGCCAATGACTTCTGCCTCGTTCTTAAAGTACGCAAACGTCATCGACCGGTCGGTGCGGAAGGTCCGCTTCCATTTTTTGAGCAACATTGCATCAGAACGAAGCGGGGTTATAGAATGCCACAAAGAAACATTTTGTTGTTTTATTGCTCTCAAGACGGCCGCCAATTGACACATAACCTTCATAAGTGGTTACATTCCGCTACAAATATTAATTTCCAAAAGAAATTTCTGTTGAGCCGGCGAACGCCGTGCGAGAACCGCAGACCTTAAAACAATTGCTCTAGGAGTTGGCAAAAATGATGATGGAACACGTATTGTCACGTTCGATACGCCTGATCTATGCAGGCGGACTGGCGATGGGTGCCGGGATGGCAATCAATGCCCAGGCACAAACAGCCGACGCTCCCCTGCAACGGGTTGAGATCACCGGCTCGAGCATCAAGCGGGTTGCTGGTGAAACATCCCTGCCAGTGACCACGCTAAAACGCGAAGACATCGACCGCACCGGCGCCACCACGGCGCAGGATCTCGTCAACATGTTGCCAGGCAATTTCGGCGGCTCCGTGACGTCGCAAAACGTCGGTGCTACAGGCGTTGCATCGACTGCCAATCTGCGCGCACTTGGCTCACAGTACACGCTGGTGTTGTTGAACGGTCGCCGCCTGGCCAATTACGGTTTCGGCAATTCGCCGGTGGATTTAAATTCGATTCCGCTTGCTGCAATCGAGCGCATCGAAGTCTTGCGCGACGGTGCATCCGCGCTGTACGGCGCCGATGCTGTCGCCGGCGTGATCAACTTTATCCTGCGCAAGGATTTCCAGGGCTTCGAAATCAGCGCCTACGGTACGCATCCCGCAGCGCGCGGCGGTTCCTCCCGGAATTTCACTGCCACCGGCGGGTTCGGCAATCTTGACACCGATCGCTACAACTTCCTCTTCAGCTTCGGTCATGAATATGACAACGCGCTGAAGGCGAAGGACCGTGACTTTGCCAACACTGCAGTGCGCCCGGACCTGGGGATCAACAAATCGTCGCCGCGAAATGGCGTGCCCAACCTGAACTTCACGGATACCAACGGCAACAAGTATGTTGGCGTCAATCCGTATCGCTTCAATGGCTGTGACTTCCCTGAATTTGCGTTGGTCGTGCGTACCGCGAAGAGCTGCGGTACCGACTTCGTCAAATACATCGATCTGATTCCAAAACAGACCCATGACAACATGGTCCTGCGTTCGGTGTTTCAGATCAATGCCGACAATCAGCTTTATGCAGAAGCCGTTGCGACCCGCGACGATGTCACCGCAACCTATTCACCAGCGCCTTATACCCGCAGCCTGGTCTATCCGGCAAACGGTCGCTTCTACCCGGCCACCATCACCTTGCCAGATGGCTCCAAGGTCACGCCGACCGGACCGATTTCCGGTACCTGGCGCACTGTTGCAGGCGGAGGACGGACCGACAACACGTCGACGACGAACGAGCGCGTCATCCTCGGCATGAAGGGCACCTTGGTCGGCTGGGATTACGATACCGGCATCTCCTTCAACAAGAATGACGGCACGATCTATTTCGGACCGGGCAAATTCAGCTACTCGAAGCTGACGCCGCTGGTGTCTTCCGGCGCCATCAACATCTTTGGCTCACAAGACGCACAGAGTCTGGCAGCGTTGAACGGCGCCCTGTTGTCGGGTCCTGAAAACAGCGCGCTGTCCAAGGCACGCGAGTTTGACTTCCGCGCGTCGAAAGAACTGTTTGCACTGCCATTCGGCCCGCTCGGCTTCGCCATCGGCGGCAATGTGCGCAAGGAATCGCTTGAGCAGGTTTCCTTTCCGGTCCAGGCTTCAGGCGATGAGGTCGGCGGCGCCGGTCCAATCCCGAGCGTGACCGGCTCGCGGATCGTCACGGGTGTCTTTGCAGAGGCGAACATTCCGCTTTACACGAACCTGGAAGCGCAACTGGCCGGTCGCTACGACAAGTACCGCAATGACTTCGGCAGCTCGTTCACCAACTTCAGCCCGAAAATCTCGCTGAAGTTTACGCCGGTGAAAGAGGTGGCATTCCGCGGTTCGTACGGCAAGGGCTTCCGTGCGCCGACGCTGTACCAGAACCTGCGTCCTTTCACCTCCGGAAACAACACGAGCAGCAACTTCAGTGATCCGATCCGTTGCCCGGGCGGTGTTGCAATCACCAATACGATCAACGCAGTCGGCGAACTGAAAGACGAGTGCAATGTCCAGCTGGATACGGCTCTCGAGGGCAGCAAGGATCTGCAGCCTGAAAAGTCCAAGCAGTTTTCGCTGGGGATCGTGTTCCAGCCAACGTCCTACCTGAGCGGCTCGCTTGACTACTGGGATATCCGGATCAACAAGGCGATTGCACAGACCTCCGAGAACACGGTGTTCAACGACCCGGTGGCGAATGTCAACGCGTTCTACCGGTTCAACCCGCAAACGGATCCTGATGCATTGAATCCGATACGGGGAAGCACCAACAAGGACTACCCGCTGGCCTACACGTATCTGCCGTATGCCAACACGGCGCAGTTCTATGCAGCCGGTCTGGACCTGAACCTGACATTCAAGCAGAAACTGCAAGCCTTGGGACTGCCTGGCCTGTTCACTGCCAACCTGGATGGAACGTATTACTCCAAACACGGTTACCAGTTCCAGGGCGTGCCGAAAGTCAGCGATCTAGGCGATTACCAGGATTACGGTCCGGTACCGCGCTGGCGTCATGTGTTGACCTTCCAGTATGCGACAGGCCCATGGAACGGCTCGGTCACGCACAACTATACCGGCGGCTACAAGGACTTCACCAACCCGGCGTCGGTCGGCAATGTCAACTACCCGGCAGACCGCCGCGTTCAAGCCTACCAGACCGTCGACACGCAGATCGGATACCAGGGGTTCAAGGGAACAACGCTGGTGTTCGGCGTGAAGAACCTGTTGGATCGTGATCCACCGTCGTCCCGCACGGAAGCCAACTTCCAGACCGGCTATGACGCGCAGTTCACCAATCCGCTTGGCCGTACTTACTACCTTCGCGCTGGTTACAAGTTCTGACAGAGGTGCCTACAAACGAAAACCCCGGTGCAAGCCGGGGTTTTTTTTCGTCTGCGAGCCGATCGAATTTCCGAAAATAGCACTTTTGGGTGATATTTGACGATCTTGCCGGAATGCTTTTTGCTTTTTATTCAGTGGCGCCGCAGGTTTTCCAAAAATTTCCCTAAAAAAAAGAGTTCCGCTGATTGACATCGATCACATTGAATGTTTCCATTCAACCTGCCAAAAATATTCAAAGAAATATTAGCGGCGACAGTACCCACGAGGCACTGCGGACCGGTTTTCAAGCCGATCAAACTATAGTAGTCACACTGCACCCCCACTTGAACGGGTTTGCGAAAAAACCGGATGTGCTGGCACAGGTCGCCGACGCAGGGTTTTTACGGCAGCAATCGTAGCGACTCATTCGGGAACGACC
>JANPNT010000630.1:0-6273 GCA_031427655.1 Burkholderiales bacterium | reverse complement strand
CTGCGTATCCAGCCGCGAAAACGCACGGCCAAGGCCTTGAGCACGGCATCGCCTTGTTCGCGGCCAAACGCATCGTTGATGCCTTTGAAGCGGTCGATGTCCACATGCAGCATGGCGCAGTGGCTGCGGCTGCGGCGCGCGCGCTCCAACACCGGTGTGGCCAGCTCAGCAAAAAAGAGTCGGTTGGGCAAGCCAGTGACGTCGTCGTAATGCGCCAATTGACGAATTCGGTTTTGCGCTTCCACACGTTCGGTGATGTCTTGCGTGATGCCTTCAATCAATACACCGCCGTCTTGCGGGGTGCTGTCGGTGACAACCGCTTCGGCCTGCTCGAAAACCGTGCGAACGTCGCCGTCCGGGCACCTGATTTGGTACTCCATTTGGTAAGGGATGCCTTCATTCAGCAGCGCGAGCCTGGCGCGCAACAACTGATCCTTGTGGTTCTCCAGCACTTGGGACAAAAACACACGGGCCAACTCAGCCTCACCCAGTGAGTCGGTCGGCGTGAGGTGACCAAACACGAGCAGCAACTCGGCCGAGCACTCCAAGCGCCCGTCAGGATGCAGCTGCCAATTGCCCATGCCAGCCAAGCGCTGGGCGCGGGCCAAGGTTTCGCGGCTGTGGCGCATTTGTTCAGAGGCCGCGCTGGCGCGCAGCGCATAGCGCACGCGGTGCGACAGCAAGGTCCAATTGATGGGCTTGGTGATGAAGTCGGTGGCCCCCGATGCGTATGCAGCCTCCACGGACGCGGTGTCGTTCAAACCGGTGAGCAGGATGACGGGCACACGCGCGCCGCGCTGCGACCCCCGCAGCCGCTGACAAACCTCAAAACCGTCCAGGCCGGGCATCATCACGTCGAGCAGAACCAAGTCGAAGGCGGTGGCTCCAAAACGTTCCAAGCCTTCTTCACCACTGCTGGCTTCGCTGACCTCGAACCCTGCATGGCGCAAGGTTTTGGCGGCCATGCTGCGCAGCATGAAGTCGTCGTCAACGACCAGCAGATGCGCGCGCATGGTGGCCGTGGTGTCCTTAATCCCTGGTTCCACTTGTGTACTGCTCATCCCGCACTGCCTTCCAAACTGCTAACACCGTCATGTGCTGCGACGGCGTTTTGAAACCCTAAAAACTCTGCTGCAACTGGGTCGGCAATTCAGCTTGCGCAGCGATGCCTTGGCGCAACTTGGCCCCGCCCGCCGCACACTGCGCCGACCACGCCATCGCGCCCACGCCAGCACGGGCCGACTTCAATGTATGCAGCAAACGGTGCAGCAATTCTTTATCGGCAGCACGTTCGGCAGCTTGAATGGCACGCAAAGCACCTGCGGTGGAATGCGCCACCGCGGCAAGCAGGTCGGCCCACAAGATGGGTTTGCTCAAAAAGTCATTCATGCCAGCAGCCAAGCAAGCGGCTCGGTCTTCGGCGAACGCGATGGCTGTGAGCGCGACGATGGGCACGCGCTGGCCCGCCACACCCGCTTGGCCTGCGCGAAGTCGCCGCGTCACCTCCAAACCTTCCATGTCTCGCATTTGCCAGTCCCTCAGAACCATGTCGATCAAGTTGCCCTGCGCCATGGCAGCAATCGCCGGCGCCCCATTTCTGGCCACACTCACGCGGTGTCCGGCATGGCGCAGCAAGCCAGTCACGATGGCCTGATTCATTTCATCGTCTGCCAGGTCAAAGTCATCGCCGTGCAGCGGCTCCACATCAGGCTGCCGAACAACACCACCGCGCCTGCCGTCATCCGTCCATTCACACGCAGGCGCGAGAAAGCGGCCTTCGAAAGCTTGAACTCAACGTCCAGCTGCGCTGCAGTCAAAACAGCCACGCGCTTCATGCCGCCACACCCGAAGCGGCGCGCACGCTCAGTGAATGCTGGTGGATGGCGGTCAGCGCCGAACGATGAGCCCTGTTCAAACGAGCCAAGTCGCCCGAGCTGACAGTTCCACCGCTGCGCAAGCGGTCTTCCAGCTGGCCTGCGAGCTTCGCGACCGCCAACGCGCCCACCTGCGCGCTCATGGATTTGAGGCTGTGCATGCAGCGCATGGCAACTTTGGCATTCGCTGTCTTACGTAAGGCCTCATTTGCCCCGCCAGCCGCTTGACCATACTGAACCAATGCGTCGGTACTGACTTGCGCATACAGCTCCAACATTTGCACGGCAAATTCAGGGTCTGAGCCGTCCACCACCATGGGCAACGTGGCCAACACATCAGGGTCGAAACACAGCGCCTCTGGCTGCGCAGGAACGGCCGACTCGTTTGAGGTGAGCGTTGCGCCGCAATCGTCAGGCAGCCCCAAATGGCGCTGCATCATTTCGGCCAAACGGGCGCCAG
Source organism: Burkholderiales bacterium (assembly GCA_031427655.1). Classification (GTDB taxonomy): domain Bacteria; phylum Pseudomonadota; class Gammaproteobacteria; order Burkholderiales; family Burkholderiaceae_C; genus JANYJJ01. Next base: position 3,939 of record JANPNT010000630.1, on the reverse strand, counting down.
AAATTGGCTTGGCCAGGTAGTCGGTCATGCCCGCCGCCACGCAGGCATCGCGATCCCCGGCCATGGCGTTGGCGGTCAGCGCGATGATGGGCAGCACCGCACGCTCGGTATGCAGTTGCTCCCACGCGCGGGTGTGGCGGGTGGCCTCGAAGCCGTCCATCACGGGCATTTGGCAGTCCATCAACACCAAGTCAAAGACTTCGGTGCAGACCAGCGCAACAGCTTGGGCGCCGTTGTGGGCCACGCGCACTGTCAAGCCCAAGCGAGCAGGCAAGGCCTTGGCCACGCCGGGGTTGATGGGATTGTCTTCGACCAACAGCACGTCGCCGCGCTGTGAAGCCAGGCGGATGCGCGGTGCGGCGGCTGGCATCCATTCAGTCGCTGCACTGCTCAGCACGCTATTGACCACGCGGAACAAATCGGTGCGGCGCAGTGGCTTGTTCAGGTAACGCGAAATTCCCAGATCGGTGCGCACCAGTTGATCGGTGCGCGAGTAGGTGGAGCTGAGCATCATCAGCTTGGTGTGTTCGGTGCCAGGAAGGCTGCGCATTTCCTGCGCCAGTTGCAAGCCGTCCATGCCAGGCATGTTCATGTCGAGCACGGCCAGCGCAAAGAACGTTTGTTGATGGGTGGCCTCACACAAGCGCTGCAATGCCTCGGGCCCGTTGGCCGCCACGGTGACTTGCATGCCCCAGCCTTGCAGCTGCAATTGCAAAATGTCGCGGTTGGTTTGGTTGTCGTCCACCACCAGGGTGCGCATGCCCGTCAAGCCGCTGGCGTCCAGTGGCGCAGGCGCGTTTTTCGCCTTCGGCAAGGTCAAATCGACAAAGAACTTCGCGCCTTCGCCGAGCGCGCTTTCAACCCGAATGCCGCCGCCCATCAAGCCCAACAGGCGTGTGCAGATGGCCAAGCCCAACCCGGTGCCGCCATGTTCGCGGGTGGTGCTGCCGTCGGCCTGCGAGAAATGTTCAAAGATCTTCTGCTGCGCCTGCGGCGCAATGCCCAAGCCAGTGTCTCGAACGCACACGCTCAGCGTGACGTGGCGGTCGGTTTGGCTGCACAGCCTGACTTGCACCACCACTTCACCGGCAGAGGTGAACTTGACCGCATTGCTGATGAGGTTGGCAATGACTTGGCGCAAACGGAAGGGATCGCCGCACAACGCCAGCGGCGCTTCGGCCGGTAAAAACTGCGCCGCCAGTTCCAGTCCTTTGGCTTCGGCGGGCTGCAAGAACATGGTCAACGCCTCTTCCACCACGTCCACCAAGCTGAAGTCCACCGCCTCCAACTCCAACTGACCCGACTCGATTTTCGAGAAGTCCAAGATGTCGTTGATGACGCCCAGCAAGTGCCGCCCGGAGGTTTGCACCGCTTCCGCCCACACACGCTGCTGCGGCTGCAATTCGCTGTCAATCAGCAGCTCGTTCATGCCCAACACGCCGTTCATGGGCGTGCGAATTTCATGGCTCATGGTCGCCAAAAATTCACTTTTGGCTTGGCTGGCGGCCTCGGCGGCTTCTTTGGCTTTGGACATGGTTTGCTGGGCTGCACGCTGTTCGGTGATGTCGATCAGCACCTTGACCAAACCGAGCACGCGGCCATCGGCACCCAGCAAGGTGACTTTGCTCACCAAAGCATCGATCAACCGGCCGCCGACGCGATGGTTGTGCATTTCGTAGCTTCTGGCACCGGGCGTTTCAATCAAAGCGCGGTCTTCAGCGGCGTGGAGCTCTGCGGCCTCAGGGCTCAGCAGTTGACTCGCAGACTTGCCCAGCAATTCGGTGGCGGTCATGCCAAACAAGTCGCTGTAAGCGCGGTTCAGGCGCTCGTACCGACCGTCCACGTCTTTCAACACCACCGGGATGGGCAAGGCTTCAAACAAGGCGTCAACCAGGGCCAAGCTTTGTTGGACGGCTTCAGTTCTGAGCAAACGCTCGGTGCAATCGCGCGCCACGCCTTCAAAACCCAAGAACGCACCATCGTCACCAAAGCGCGGACGGCCGTCGACTTCGATCCAGCACTGCTCGCCGTTTGCCGTGGTGCCTCGAAAACTGACGTTCTTGAAGGACTGGTGTTGGTCCATCCCGCCGTGAAACGCCTGCCAACCGCCCGTTGGCGCATCCAGCCAATCCACGCCGTCGTCTTCATGTGCCGAGAACGAACGGTTGCTTTGCACCACGCGCAAAAAATCGGGGTCGGTGAGGGGGTCGAAGTGATGCTTCACATCAGTTTGCCAAAACCAGTCGCCCGACATTTCAGCTCGCGCTTGCCAGCGCTGCGCGGCCATGCGCTTGGCGGTCACGTCTATGTGCGTGCCCGACATCCACTCGGCCCGACCATCTGCAGTGAAGGACGACACACGAGCGCGAGCTTGCAGCCATATCCAGTGCCCGTCGCGGTGACGCAGGCGCGCTTCATGTTGATAGAACTGCGTTGTGCCCTGGAGGTGAGCGAGCATGCTGGCGTTCACAGCGTCCAAGTCGGCGGGATGAATGAGCTTCATCCACGACGACATCACGGGCGCGAGGTTCCCAACGGAATCGCCCAGCAACTCTGCCCAGCTGGCGCTCATCCGCAACTCGCCAGTCTGCACATTCCATTCGCCGGAGGCCGCGTTCATGCCTTGCAAAATGTGCGTCAAGCGCAGGCGGTCTTTCGCCAGCTCAGCGGCGGCGGCTTTGCTTTCGGTGATGTCGGATTGCACCGCCATGAACCCCAGCAACGTCCCGTCGGATGAAAACATGGGTTGGATAGCAATGTCTATCCAATACTTGGCACCCGATTTGTGGCGGTTGAGCAGCTCGCAGCGAATCGGCAAGCCCGCGTTCAGCGCCTCGCGCAACTTGCTTACGGCCCGCGTGTCGGTCTGATCAAACTGAAGCAGTTCACCGGGCGAGCAACCGATGGCCTCTTCTGCGCTGTAGCCTGAAGTGCGCACAAAGCCGTCGTTGACCCAAGTGATTCGGCGCTGCGCATCGGTGACGATCATGCCGTTGGACGTGTGTTTGGCCACCAGCGCCAAGCGTCCCAATTCGCGCCCTAATTCGCGCGTCAATTCGCCGGCACGCTGCTCTACGCGGCTGCGCCCAATGACCAGCAAAGCCGCCAAAAATGTCGCGAGCACGGTGGTCAACAAGCCAGCCAATGCCGCCACATCCGCGCGGCTGCGGTCTATCCCCGCGTGGAAGCTCGGTGTTGACAGAGTGCGCACCGTCCAAGCGCGTCCGCCCAGAGTCAATGAGGTTTGCATTTCATAGCCCCCTGCGCGAGATACGGCTTGCGAGTGGGCCAGGCCGGGCTCGGATGCGTAAACGCGGTTCTCAATTTTGGTGGCGGGGCCGTCGTAGATTTCGACGATGGCGCCGCCCTCGGCACTGTGCGCCATGCCTCTGAACATCTCCTCAGCAACGATGGGTGCGTAGAGCACACCTCGCAATGCGGCCCAGCGCGTTTCTTCGCTGTCAGGTATGGGGCCCGGCCGGTAGACCGGTACAAACAACAATACGTCGGCGCGAGGTGCGTTGCCGGATTGAATGGGCAGCTTGGCTGTCAATGTCGGCATGTTGTCCATGACTGCTTGTTCGATTGAGGTGCGTGTGGCCATTGATTCGGCGACATCGCTGCCCAGTACGGACGAGTTTTTGCGCAATGGCTCGATGTAATGCACAACGTACAAATCGGCGCTTTCCGTGCGGGTTTTCAGACGTTCGATGAAGCCAAATCCTTGAACACCAGGGAACTCCGCAGCCAGATCACGTGAATCGACGTACGCCCGAAGCTGTGCTGCTCCGATCTGATTTTGAGCCGCGGCGTAAGTGCCACGTGCGCCTCTCAAGCCGTCGATCGGCAGGCTCACTCGGCGCCAATTTCGTGCTGTATCCGCCGCGCCGAGCCATTGAAATCGCTACGCGCTTCCTCAATGACTTGTCGCTCCAAGCT
>JANPNT010000629.1:0-4206 GCA_031427655.1 Burkholderiales bacterium | reverse complement strand
GATTCGGGTCAAACCCATCACCAAATTGATGACGAAAAACGGAATCAGCGGCACTAAGCGCAAGGTGAATAAATAGAACGCGCCGTCTTTTTCAATGCCCTTGTTGATCTCGGCCAGCTTGTTGCCAAACTTGGATTGAATGCTGTCGCGCAGCACATAGCGCGATACCAAAAACGCCAAGGTGGCACCGATGCTGGAGGCAAACGAGACCACCAGCGTGCCCACCAGCACACCAAAAATCGCGCCGCCCGCCAAGGTCATGATGGCCGCACCGGGCAGCGACAACGCCGTCACCGCGACATAGGCCGCGAAGAACGCGCCGATCACGAAGGAAGGCCGCTGCGCGTACAGCGCCGCGAAGTCGGCTTGGCGCTGTTTGATGTAGCTCAGGCTGAGGTATTGGCCCAAGTCAAACGCGAAGAAGGCGGCGATGAGGGCGAGGAAGGCGAAAAGGATTAACAGCTGCTTGCGCGTCATGACTACCTCCGAGGTGTGCCCTTTTGTTATTGCGTTTCATTTTCGTGACACCGCCCCACCCCGTTCGCACAAAGCCTGTCGAAGTGCCCGACGGTCATGCGCTTGTCGAGGGGATTGAGCTTGTCGAGGTGCCTGGCCATCGCTGATGTGCCACTCAGACAGGCTCAGTGCGAACGGGTTTTTGTGTGTGTCTCAAACTTCCAGAAAATCAGCGATGCCGAACGAGCGTCAAGAAAATGCCCGCCACCCCGCCCACAAGCGCGTGACGATTGTCAGCCCGCAGAGCGCCGCGAAGCTGTAGGCGAACAGCGCGAAATGTGCGGGCCACAGGCACATCAAGGCAAAGCAAATCAGCGTCTCGGTGCCTTCGGTGAGCCCGCCCAAATAGTAGATGCCTTTGTTGGGGAAGGCGGTGCTTTTCAAGCCGCGCTGCGCTGCCAATGTGGCAAAGGCCAAGAAGGTGGTGGCGGTGCCGATGAAGGCGGCCAACAGCACGGCGGCGGGCAAGGCGTTGCGCTCGGGCTGCGCCACGGCAAAGGCCAAAGGGATGCTGGCGTAGAACAAAAAATCGAGTGTGATGTCAAGGAAACCGCCTCGGTCGGTGGGGGCGGTCAGTCGGGCCAACGTGCCGTCGATGCCGTCGAAAAGGCGGCTGATGAGCAGCAGCACAAGGCCGACGAAAGAGTGATCCAAAGCAATGGCCAGCGCCGCCGCCATGCCCACCGCAAAGCCCGCCAAGGTGACGTGATCGGCATGCACGCCAACGCGCTGCAAGTTGCGCGCAGCCAAGCCCAATGCGGGTCGCAGCAAGGGCAGCACAAGGCGGTCAAGCATGGCGCGCCGAATCAGGCCAATGCAACAGTTGCGCGTGGGCAGGCACGTCTTGCGCGTCATGCGTGACCAGCACCGCAGGAATGTTCAGGCTGCGCAAACGCTCAAACACAAAGCTGCGAAAGCGTTCGCGTAACGCCGTGTCCAAACGCGAAAACGGCTCGTCCAGCAGCAGCGCTTGAGGTTGCGCCAGCAGCGCTCGCAGCACCGACACACGCGCGCGTTGACCACCCGACAAGCTGGCGGGCCAGCGCGCGCCCATGCCCGCCAAATCAGCACTGCTCAAGGCCGCATCCGCCTGCGCCATGCGCTGCGCACGCGTGCCTGGGGCGGGCAAAGCAAACAGCAGGTTGTCTTGCACCGTCATGTGGGGGAACAGCAAGTCGTCTTGAAACAGCATGCCCACTCGCCTTTGCATGGTGGGCAAGGTTTGAATGTCGCGGCCGTTTAAACGCACTTGCCCGGTGGCGCTGAACACGGGCGACAGGGTGCCCGCGAGGTAAGCCAACAGCGACGACTTGCCACAGCCGCTGGGCCCCATCACCGCCAACACCTCACCGGGTGCGACTTGGGCGCTGAAGCCGCTGAGCAGACTGCGCTGCGGCGTGGCAAGGGTGATGGCCTTGAGTTCAAGCATCAGACTGCCGCCCACTGCGGGCGTGCGCGGGTCCCACCACGCGCCGACGCCTGCTTGCCCACCACCCAAGCCAGCGCAAACACACAGGCGGGCAACAGCGCTTGCAACAGCGCGAACGCCGCCGCCACATTGCGCTGACCACCCGATGCCAAGGTCAGCGCCTCAGTGGTAACGGTAGACAAACGCCCGGCCGCGATGAACTGCGTGCTCAGGTATTGCGTCACGCTCACCGCAAAGCCCACCGCGAACGCAGACGCCAGCGGCGCACGCAGCATGGGCCACTTCACGCGCCACAAAAACGCCGCGTGGCTGCGGCCCAGCGCATGTGAGGTTTGCTCCAAACGCACGTCGAAACTGCGATACGCCGGAGCCAACGCCACCCAGGCATAAGGCGCGGTGTAGACCGTGTGGGCCAGCCACAAGCCCCCCACCGTGCCGTCTACGCGCCACCACAAAGCCAATTGATACAGCCCGCCCACCAGCAACACACCCGGCACCCACAGCGGCACGCAGGCCACCGCTAGCGCATAGCGGTCAAAGTGCGCAGGCGTCAGCTCCATCCACGCCACCGCCAACAGCAAGCCGCTGCTGGCGGACAACATCGCCAACAACAGGGTCAGTTTCAAGCTGGGCAAGCTGAGTGCGACGGCCTGCCAGGCATCAGCCGTCCACAGGCTGGGCCACAGCGCCGGGTAGCGCCACACGCCCACCAGCGAGGTGAACAGCAACAAGGCCAGCACGGCCGGATAAACGCTGGCTAGAAGCGCCGCCAAGCCCGCTGAAGCGGCCGAACTTTGAGTGCCGATGGGCCTGTCTCCGCGCGTCCAGCGCTGCGTCAACGCACCTTGAAGTGCGCGGCCTGTGGCCACACAAGTCGCAGCCACTGCGGCCATGACCACCGTGAGCAACAGCGCCGCCGCCGCACCTTGGCGGTTCAGCGCATCGCTGCTGTCTTGCAGCCACTGCCACGCCAACACCGCCAGCGTGGGCGGGCGCGTGGGGCCCAGCACCAAGGCCATGTCCACCACCGTGAAGCTGTAGGCCCACACCGCCAACAGCGGCAAGGCCAAGCGCGGCAGCAGTTGCGGCCACAGCACGCGCATCCAAGTGCTGCGCACGCTGTAGCCCAAAGTAGCTGCCACTTGCAGTTGGCGGTCCAGCTCGGCTCCCTGCCCGGCTTTTTGAAATTGGGCCATCACGTTGAGCAGCAAAAACGGAAGCTCTTTCAGCACCAAACCCAGAATCAGGCTCAGGCCCCACGGGTCTTGCACGGTGGCCACATCGGGCGGTGAGGACCAACCCAACAGGGGCGCAACCATGCGCGACAACCATCCGCTGGGCATGATGAGCAGTGCCAGCCCCACCGCAAAGGCAGCGTGCGGCACGGCCAGCACGGGGCCCACCGCGTTTTGCATGGCTTGCCAATGGCGTGTGCCGTGAAGCTGCATCACGCACATCAGCGTCAAAGCCAAGGCCAGCGCAGACGCCAAGGTGCCGGTGAAAACACTCAAGCGCAGCGCAGGTGCAAATTGGCTGTCACTGAATAAGGCCGACCACGCTGCGGCATCGGCCGCTTGCGCCACGCCCAACCACAAGGCAGTCAACAGCGGCAGGCCAAACGCGCAAGCGGGCACAGCCCACCAAGGCGCGCGGCGATGGTTCACTGGCCGTAGCGCTTAAGCCATTCACGCTCAAGCGCTTCAACCCACGACGCATGCGGTTCGGGCAGCGCCGGTGCGGGCTGCAACACCGAGCCTGGGGCGGGGCTTTGCGTGAACAGGGCTTTTTCTGCGGCAGGCAAACGGTTAACCGCCAGCACTGTGGGGTCACCCCAAAACTGGATGTTGGCTTTGCGAGCTTGCGCTAGCGGGGACATCAAAAAGTTGATGAGCACCTGTGCACCTTCTTTGGCGCGGGCGTTGTAGGCGATGGCCAAAAAGTGGGTGTTGCCGACCGTGCCCGCCGCGTGCTGCCAACTCACCACGGTGGCGGGCAAACGCTTGGCCGCAACTTCGTTGGCGGCTTCGTTGGGGTTGAACGTGAGGTTGATGTGCAACTCGCCGTCGGACAGCATTTGGCGCATCACCGCGTTGCTGGCGGGGAACTGCTTGCCCTGGCGCCACAGATTGGGGTGCAGCGCGTCCAGCGAAACCCACAGTGGCGCGGTGAGCTTGCCGAAGTCTTCCGGCTTCACGGGTTGATAGAAGGCAGCGCGGTCTGCCGTGGTGGTGGAGGTGGCTTCCAACAACATCTGCTTCAAA
>JANPNT010000628.1:0-5033 GCA_031427655.1 Burkholderiales bacterium | reverse complement strand
GCTTCCACCGACACCGAACCTCGGGCTTTGACTTCATGCAGCAACAAAGCTTGGCGCGGGTTCGGAGTCATGTTCGGGGGGTCGGAGGGAGCGAAAAAACGCGCAAAGGGCGGCTTGCTGAACGCAGAGCGTAAACCAGCGGTTTAAGTGCCGCACTGAGGAAACTACTGATTCGTTTCTTTTCGCATCTACTCAAGAATCGCGACAACAAGAATAAAAAACGAATCCAAACGAACAATCACGAACAATCTGTTTCAAGCCCATCCACAGTGACTCCACAGCCCTTCGTCAGCATCGCCGCCGAAATTCCGTCTGCTTCATCGCAGGCGGTGGACGTGCTCGTGGTCGGCGGCGGCATCAACGGCGCCGGCATTGCGCGCGACTTGTCGGGGCGCGGTTTGAAGGTCATGCTGACCGAGAAAGACGACCTCGCGGCGCACACCTCGTCCAGCAGCACCAAGCTCATTCACGGCGGTCTGCGCTACTTGGAATATTACGAATTTGCCATGGTGCGCAAGTCGCTGGCCGAGCGCGAAGTGCTGTTGAACAGCGCACCTCACATCATGTGGCCGCTGCGCTTTGTGATGCCGCACGACACCATTGCCAAATCTGCGCGACCGGTCTGGATGATTCGCATCGGGTTGTTCTTGTACGACCATTTGGCCAAGCGCGAAATGCTGGCGTCGTCCAGCACCATCGATTTGCGCAGCCACGCCACCGGCAAGCCGCTGAAGGCCATGTTCAAAAAAGGCTTCGTCTATTCCGACGGTTGGGTAGACGACGCACGCTTGGTGGTGTTGAACGCCATTGACGCGCGCGAACGCGGAGCCGAAGTGCTGACGAGGTGGCGCTGCACCGATGCGAAACGCAGTCTTTCTAACTGGCAGGTGCAGCTTGAAAACGCGCAAGGCGACATGCGCCAAGTGACGGCCCGCGCGCTGGTGAACGCAGCCGGGCCCTGGGCAGCGCAGTTCCTTGGTCGGGCGGCACACGCTCCCAAAACCAAGTCACTGCGCCTCATCAAAGGAAGTCACATCGTGGTGCCCAAAATGTTTGAGCACGACCATGCCTACATCTTTCAAAACCCCGACAAGCGCATCATTTTTGCCATTCCTTACGAGGGCGATTTCACCCTCATCGGCACCACCGACGTCGAGTACAGCGGCTCGGTGGACACAGTGAAGATCGACCCGAGTGAAGTCACGTATTTGTGCGAGCAAGCCAGCCGCTACTTTGAAAAACCGGTCAGCGCTGCCGACGTGGTGTGGAGCTATTGCGGCGTGCGGCCCTTGCTGGACGATGAGTCGGGTGACCCTTCGGCCATCACCCGCGACTACGCTTTGGAGCTGGACACTTCAGCTGCGCCGCTGCTGAATGTGTGGGGCGGAAAGCTGACCACGTTTCGCAAATTATCAGAAGAAGCGGCTGATCTTTTGGCCGCGCCGTTGAACAACGTCAAAGGTGCGTGGACTCGTGATGCAGTACTCCCTGGTGGCAATTTGGCCGAATGGGTGACCGCGCAAACGGGCGAATCTGGATTGAAAGAGGACGGGTTTAACCGCTTCGCGGCGGCGGTCGCACAGCGCTACCCTCACCTGTCGCGCCAGCTGGCCTTTCGATTGGCCAGAGGCTACGGCACCCGCGTTGACAAACTCCTGGGCAGCGGCAACCCAGAAGACATGGGCATCGAGGTGGCACCCGGATTGTTCGAGGTCGAATTGAACTACTTGCACCGCACCGAATGGGCCTGCACCGCACACGACGTGCTGTGGCGCCGCACGAAACTGGGTTTGCACTTCACGGCGGCTCAACGCGCAGCCGTGTCCGATTGGTGTTCTGGAAACTGGACGTCCAAGCCAGATGAAAGCCTCCCCTTGGTGAGCACATGGAACTGAGTCTGCAAGGCATCGAGCAACGCGTTGGTGCGAATGTGCATTTGCATCCGCTCGACCTGAACTTGGTGCCTCAAGCCGTCACGGTGTTGCTGGGAGCCACGCAGGCCGGCAAAACCACTTTGATGCGCTTGATGGCCGGGCTGGACAAACCCTTCAAAGGCCATGTGAAAGTGGACGGCGTTGACGTGACCGGGGTGGCGGTGCGCGAGCGCAACGTGGCCATGGTCTACCAACAGTTCATCAACTACCCGTCGATGACGGTGTTTGACAACATTGCCTCGCCGCTCAAGCTGCGCAAGGAAAAGAACGTTGATGCGCGGGTGAACGAGTTGGCCGCCAAGCTGCACATCGAGCCCTTCTTGAAGCGCTTGCCAGCCGAGCTGTCGGGCGGCCAACAACAACGTGTGGCGCTGGCCCGCGCCTTGGCCAAAAACGCGCCGCTGATGTTGCTGGACGAGCCGCTGGTCAACCTGGATTACAAGCTGCGCGAAGAGCTGCGCGACGAGTTGTCACAACTGTTTGCCACGGGCCAGTCCACCGTGGTGTACGCCACCACCGAGCCTACCGAGGCATTGCTGTTGGGTGGCTACACGGCCGTGCTGGACAAGGGCGAGTTGCTGCAATACGGGCCGACGGCCGAGGTGTTCCATCGCCCGCAGTCCATCCGCGTGGCGCGCGCTTTCAGCGACCCTCCGATGAACCTGATGGAAGGCACAGCGCAGGGGAATTCTGTTGTTCTGCCTGGGGGAATTTCCTTGGCCATGAATCTGCCTGCTCTGGCTTCAAACCAAGTCACCGTGGGCTTGCGCGCGGGGGCCTTGCGCGTGCACAGCCGCGCCGGTGACATAGCGCTGGCGGGCCAGGTCGAGCTGGCCGAAATCGCGGGCTCAGACACCTTCGTTCACGTGCACACCGCCATCGGCGAACTGGTGGCGCAGCTCACCGGCGTGCATGTGTTTTCGCTTGGCGAGGCCGTCACCTTGTATGTGAATCCGGCGCACGCCTATGCGTTTGGAGCCGACGGCAAATTGCTGGCAGCGCCGTCAACTTCAGTGGCGGGGAACTGACATGGCCCGCATCGAACTCGACTTGGCGCACGCCTACAAATCCAACCCGCAGCGCGATGAAGACTACGCGCTGCTGCCTCTGAAAATGAACTTTGAAGACGGCGGCGCCTACGCTTTGCTAGGGCCCTCGGGCTGCGGCAAAACCACACTGCTCAACATTGTGTCGGGCTTGGTCAAGCCGTCGCACGGCAGCGTGAAATTTGACGGTGTGGACGTGACGGCGCGCACGCCGCAACAACGCAACATTGCCCAGGTGTTTCAGTTTCCCGTCATCTACGACACCATGACCGTGGCTGAGAACTTGGCTTTCCCGCTGCGCAATCGAGGCGTGGCACCGGACAAGATCAAACAGCGCGTCGGCAAAATCGCCGAGATGCTGGAGATGAGCGGCCAACTCAACACCCGCGCGGCAGGGCTGACGGCCGACGCCAAACAAAAAATCTCACTTGGCCGAGGCCTGGTGCGCGAAGACGTGAGCGCAGTGCTGTTTGACGAGCCGCTCACCGTGATTGACCCGCACCTGAAATGGCAGTTGCGCCGCAAGCTCAAGCAAATTCACAACGAGCTGAAGCTGACCTTGGTCTACGTGACCCACGACCAGGTAGAGGCGCTGACCTTTGCCGAACAAGTGGTCGTGATGACGCGCGGCCGCGCGGTGCAAATTGGCAGCGCGTCTGACTTGTTCGAGCGGCCTGCGCACACCTTTGTGGGGCACTTCATCGGCTCGCCGGGCATGAACTTTTTGCCGGCGGAAATTGATTCCTCCGGCGTCTCGGTCGCGGGTCGGCATTTGATGAGCGTGACTTTGAAATTACACAACCAGGGCAGCGTGACTTTGGGCGTGCGCCCTGAATACGTGACGCTGGCCGATGCAGATGCGGTCGGTGCGGTGCCTGCGACCGTCACGCAGGCGCAAGACATCGGCACCTACTGGTTGCTGACCGCCACCACCACCGAAGGCAGCACCATCAAAGCGCGCTTGGGCACTGAGCAAGTCATCCCCAAAGTCGGCGACGCGGTATGGCTCAACGTGGTCGGCAGCCACACCTGCTTTTACAAAAACGAAACGCTGATTGCGTGAACTTCATTCAATGAGCACATGCCCATGACGCAAAAGCCCGTCAATCAAAAAGCCTGGTGGCTGATCCTGCCTGTGGTGCTGTGCGTGGCCTTTTCGGCCGTTCTACCGCTGATGACGGTGGTGAACTACTCGGTGCAAGACATCATCTCGCCCGAGCGGCGCGTGTTTGTGGGCACCGAGTGGTTCAAGTCGGTGATGCGCGACGACGACTTGCAAGGCGCGCTGCTGCGGCAAATTACCTTCTCGCTGTCGGTGCTGTTGGTGGAAATTCCGCTCGGCATTGCGCTGGCCTTGGCCATGCCTGCGACCGGTTGGAAATCATCACTTGTGTTGGTGTTGGTCGCCATTTCACTGCTCATTCCCTGGAACGTGGTGGGCACCATTTGGCAAATTTACGGTCGCACCGACATCGGCCTGATGGGCGCCGCGCTCACCAAAATGGGCATTGAGTACAGCTACACCGGCAACCCGACGCAGGCTTGGCTTACGGTGCTGCTGATGGACGTGTGGCACTGGACGCCCTTGGTGGCGCTGCTGTGTTTTGCGGGCCTGCGCGCCATTCCCGACGCCTATTACCAAGCGGCCAGCATCGACGGTGCCAGCAAACTGGCGGTGTTCCGCTACATCCAACTGCCCAAGCTGCGCGGCGTGTTGATGATTGCGGTGCTGTTGCGCTTCATGGACAGCTTCATGATTTACACCGAGCCCTTCGTGCTGACGGGTGGCGGCCCCGGCAATGCCACCACCTTCCTCAGTCAGTACCTCACCCAAAAGGCGGTGGGCCAGTTCGATCTGGGCCCGGCGGCGGCGTTTTCGCTGATCTACTTCCTCATCATCCTGCTGCTGTGTTTCATCCTCTACAACTGGATGCAACGCGTAGGCACGGCCGACAAATCGGAGACCAGTCATGGATGAAAGACGCTTCAAAAAGCGCACCATCTTCCTGGTGTTGTATTTGGTGTTCGCCATCCTGCCGGTTTACTGGATGGT
>JANPNT010000627.1:0-1837 GCA_031427655.1 Burkholderiales bacterium | reverse complement strand
TAGGAAAAATCCCCGAGTTCAAGTACTGTGCAATTCAGGTTCTGACCGGTGGCACACCGCAAGTCAGCGCAGGCTATGGCACCGGTGCGGTCTGATTCATTGTTGAATCGTTGTTGAATCGTTGTTGAATTAGCGATTTCATCATGTTAAAAGTTCGCTCACTGTTGTTGGCCTCGGCCGTGGCTGCCTTAGTTGTGTTGGCAGGTTGCGCTGCGCCCATGAACCCCAACCAAGCGCCCAGCGCGGCGCAGGGCGTCTACTTCATGGAGCCCGCCAACGGTGCCACCGTGTCCAGCCCCTTGATGGTCAAATTCGGCGTCAACGGCATGGAAGTCAAGCCGGCCGGCGATCAGGTGGCCAACCTCGGCCATCACCACTTGCTGATCAACCTGGAAAGCAAGGCCAAAGGCGAGATCATTCCCTTTGACGACGCGCACATTCACTTCGGCAAAGGACAAACCGAAACCATGGTCACACTAAAGCCCGGCTCCTACAAAATCACCATGCAGTTTGCCGATGGTTATCACCTGTCTTACGGCAAAGACATGAGCGCGACCATGACGGTCACGGTCAAGTAAGCAGGCGTCGCGCCACCCACCAGGCCGCCCGCAAGGCGGCCTTTTTTGATTCACATGACGATGGCCTCGAACGCACTACCTCACCTCAGCCAAGCCAGCGCGCCGCTCACGCAAGACGTCAGCGTGCTCGATGAATTTGGTCTCAGGCGCCAGATTCAAATTCCGGCCGAACGCGCGCTCACTGTGTTTGTGGACAAGCGCGAACTCGTCACGTTGATGACCTTGGGTGCGTCGCCCGAGTTGTTGGTGTTGGGCTATTTGCGCAATCAGCGTCTGGTTGACGCTGTGGCCGATGTGCAGAGCGTGACAGTGGATTGGGACGTGTCGGCAGCCGCCGTGAAAACACGCTCGGGCATCGAAGCGTTCGATGCCAAAACTGCCAAGCGCGTGGTTACCACCGGCTGCGGGCAAGGCACCGTGTTTGGCGACTTGATGAGCGACCTCGACCGCCTTCAATTGCCGCCCACTTCCGAGCCCGGCGCGCGGCTGAGTCAAGCCACTTTGTACGGTTTGCTGAACGCCATGCGCCTGCAAGAAAGCACCTACAAATCAGCCGGTTCGGTGCACGGCTGCGCCTTGTTCAAACAAGACGAGTTGCTGACTTTTGTAGAAGATGTGGGCCGCCACAACGCGGTCGACACCATCGCCGGTTGGATGTGGATGAACGGTGTTTCTGGCGGCGACAAAATTTTTTACACCACCGGTCGATTGACGAGCGAGATGGTCATCAAAGCCGCGCAAATGGGTGTGCCGGTGATCGTGTCGCGCAGCGGCATCACGCAAATGGGGTTGCAGTTGGCGCAGCAACTCGGCCTGTGTTTGTTTGGCCGCGCCACCAACCGTCACTTCATTTGCTACAGCGGCTTGGAGCGCTTTGATTCGCAGCCTGAGCCGGAGCGGTAAATTGATGACCTTGTTTTCATTTGGCAACACGTTCCCCACCCGTTCGGGCTGAGCTTGTCGAAGTGCCACTGATGCAGTGGCACTTCGACAAGCTCAGTGCGAACGGCCTCCTTCTTGTGTCTCGGTTTCCGTGCAGAAGCCATCGGAAATGCGAGTTCAAACCCAGGGTCAAGCCATGTCTGAACCATCCGCCTCGGCCAGTTCGCTCACTGCACTGATTGACGCCGCAGCGCTCCAAGTCGAAGCCAAAGTCGTCGCCTGGCGGCGTGACGTTAATGAACATCCCCAACTCGGCAACCGCGAAATACGCACCGCCGACGTCGTCGCCAAGCACCAGCGCCGCGTGGGCTTGGTCG
>JANPNT010000626.1:0-8300 GCA_031427655.1 Burkholderiales bacterium | reverse complement strand
TTAATTCTAACCGCTGTTCTTGGGGGCGACTTGATGGGCAGAGGCCCAGCTCAGATGGTGGGTTGATCCAGGTCGAAGGCCTTGTGGAGCGCGCGCACCGCCAGCTCCATGTACTTCTCGTCAATCACCACGCTGGTTTTGATTTCGCTGGTGGTGATCATTTGAATGTTGATGCCTTCTTCGCTGAGCGTGCTGAACATGCGGCTGGCCACGCCCACATGGCTGCGCATGCCGATGCCAACGATGCTGACCTTGCAAATTTTGGTGTCGCCGGTGAGTTGCGCGTCACCGGTTTTGGGCATAACCAGTGTCTTCAACAGCTCGACCGTGCGGGCGTAGTCGTTGCGGTGCACGGTAAAAGAAAAGTCGGTTTTGCCGCCGTGCGAGACGTTTTGGATGATCACGTCCACATCGATATTCGCATCCGCCACGGGGCCCAAAATTTGGAAGGCGATGCCCGGTTTGTCGGGCACGCCCAGCAAACTGATCTTGGCTTCGTCACGGTTGAACGCGATGCCCGACACAACGGCTTGTTCCATTTTTTCGTCTTCCTCAAAAGTGATTAGAGTGCCTGACTTGGCTTCTTCGTTGATGTGGATGTCCCACGGCGTGAAGCTGCTCAGCACGCGCAGGGGCACGCGGTATTTGCCGGCAAACTCAACCGAGCGAATTTGCAAAACTTTGGCACCCAAACTCGCCAGCTCCAGCATCTCTTCAAAGCTGATGGTGGACAAGCGTCGCGCCTCCGGCACGATGCGCGGATCAGTCGTGTACACCCCATCCACGTCGGTGTAAATCAAGCACTCATGCGCCTTGAGCGCAGCGGCGACGGCCACGGCCGAGGTGTCTGAACCACCGCGGCCCAAAGTCGTGATGTTGCCTTTGTCGTCCACGCCTTGAAAGCCGGTGATGACGACCACTTTGCCTGCGGCCAGGTCGGCGCGCACGCGCACATCGTCGATACTTTGGATGCGCGCTTTGGTGTGGGCGCTGTCGGTGGTGATGGCCACTTGCCAACCTGCGTAGCTGACCGAAGGCATGCCTTCGGCTTGCAGCGCGATGGCCAACAGGCCGCTGGAAACTTGCTCGCCGGTGGCAGCGATGGCGTCAAGCTCGCGCTGTAATTCGGGTGTGCTGGATTCGGGCGACAACTCTTTCGCCAAGCCGAGCAAGCGGTTGGTTTCGCCGCTCATGGCCGACGGCACCACGACCATTTGATGACCCGCGCGAGCCCATTTGGCCACCCGCTTGGCGACGTTGCGGATGCGCTCAGGCGAGCCCATGGAAGTGCCGCCATATTTGTGAACGATAAGGGCCATAAGGTCTGCAAAAAGTCTGGGAACGCGCCGCAGCGCAGCCAAGGCCGACACGGCCTGCGCGCCAACATTAGCCCAATATTTTAGCGGGAGGGTTTAGGTGCCAACCGATGGCTCCCAACGCAGCGTTACCTGCGGCTGGCCTGGCAGCGCCATGACGCGCGCGTCGATTCCCAAGCCCGGCACAAACACCAACTGCCCGCCGCTGAAAAGCAGCGGGCCGTCCCGATGCCACTGCGCCACACCGGCGGTTTGAAACTGCTTTTTCAAGCTGCGCGCCGGGCGCGTCAGACCGGCTTGGAATTGCTCCGCGCCTTGCCTCGCGCGCAGTTCAACATGCCCCAACCAGGCCAACGCCACACCTTCTTGCTTGGCGCGAGTGGCGATCAAACTGCCTTGCCAACCCGGCAGTTTGTAGATGCCGGCGCGGGTGATCCGCAGCGTGGTTTCGCAAGCGTGCTGAAGCACAGTCGACTTCGTCTGAGCCTTGAACGTCAGCACGCCGCGATACCGATGCAGTGCCCCGCCAGACGCTTTCCATTGGGCCGAGTCACGGCCACGACCACGACCCCGCGGCAATTCATCCATCAAGCGTTGAATCAGCGCAGCGTCGGCGGCACTGCCCATCTGCGCCCTGAGCCACGCACGCAGCGCGTTGCTGCGCCGCGGCGCTGACAGTTGCGACCACGCGTCGATGCCAAAGCCTGCAGCGGTTGCCACCACAGTCAAATCGATGGCGGCCAATTCGCCCAAACAGGCGGTCGCTTCTTGCGCCCACCGGGCCGAGTCAGCAACAGCAGATTCGGCCTGCGGGAAAGCTTGCGTCAGCGCGGGCCACACCTCCAGGCGCAGACGATTTCGCGCAAAGCGCGTGTCGTTATTGCTGTCATCTTCGATGTGCTTCAGGCCGTGAACCCCAACGTAATGTTCGATGGCTTCGCGCGGCAATTGCAACCAGGGTCGAGCCCAAGTGATGCCGTCCCGAAGCACCTGCGTCGGCATGCCAGACAAACCCGCAATGCCCGCGCCGCGAAGGGCTTGCAACCACAAAGTCTCGGCTTGGTCGCGACGGTGGTGGGCCAACAAAACAATGTCGGCACCCGCTTCGATCGCCATCACACGCAAAGCTTGATAGCGCGCTTGTCGGGCCCAAGCCTCGACGCTGGCACCCGACGCGGGACGGGTGCTCAAACGGTGCGTCACGAAGCGCACAGGCAAGCCGCCAGCGGCCCAAAGCGCGCATTGCTCAGCGGCGTGTTCCAGCCAAGCATCAGCGAGCTTGCTGAGGCCGTGATGCACGTGCAATGCCACCACTTCACGACCAGTCTGAGCCGCAATCACCGCAGTGGCGTGCAACAAGGCAGTGGAGTCGCGACCGCCGCTGTAGGCCACCGCAACTGTCAATGGCACAGCGCGGCGGGTCACCATGTTTCAACGATCAAAGTCGATGCAGGACACAGCGCGCTCAGCGCTCTGTAGTGTCGTTGAACCGACCATAAGACTGCAAGCGCTCGTAGCGGCGCTCCAACAATTCTTTCGGCTTCAAGTCGCTGACTTGTCGCAGCGCGTCTCCCAAGGCGCGCTTCAAAAAAGCGGCCATTTGTTTGGGGTCGCGGTGCGCGCCGCCCACCGGTTCGCTGACAATTTTGTCCACCAAACCCAGCGACTTCAAACGGTGCGCCGTGATGCCCAAAGCCTCGGCCGCGTCAGAGGCGCGCTCAGATGTTTTCCACAGAATCGAAGCGCAACCTTCGGGAGAAATCACCGAGTAAATCGAGTACTGCAACATCAGCATCTGGTCGCCCACGCTGATGGCCAAGGCACCGCCCGAGCCGCCCTCGCCAATGATGGTGCAGATGATGGGCACCTCCAATTGCGCCATCTCGAAGATGTTGCGGCCGATGGCCTCAGACTGGCCGCGCTCTTCGGCACCAATGCCGGGGTAGGCGCCGGGCGTGTCCACAAACGTGAACACCGGCAGGCCGAATTTTTCGGCCAGCTTCATCAGGCGCAAGGCCTTGCGATAGCCCTCGGGGCGGGACATGCCGAAATTACGCAAGCCGCGCTCTTTCGTGTCACGGCCTTTTTGGTGGCCTATCACCATGCAGGCTTGGCCGTTGAAGCGCGCCATGCCGCCGACCATTGACAAGTCGTCGGCAAAGTGACGGTCGCCGTGCAGTTCTTGGAAGTCGGTGAAGACCTCGTTCACATAGTCCAGCGTATACGGGCGCTGCGGATGCCGCGAAATTTGCGTGACTTGCCAAGGCGACAAGCTGGCGTAAATGTCTTTGGTGAGCTGAACGCTCTTTTTGCCCAGGCGGTCGATCTCTTCCGAGATGTCCACCGCCGATTCGCTTTGCACGTAGCGCAGCTCTTCGATCTTGCTTTCCAGCTCGGCAACGGGCTGCTCAAACTCTAAAAAGTGACGTTTGCTCATGGTGCTTTTACCTTCCAAGAATGACTCACGAGATCACCGGCACAGGGTCGAGGCTGCGCCACAAATACCAAGTGGCCACCGAACGAAACGGTGCCCAGGCTTCACCTACCTCGCGAGCCTCAGCGCGCGATACCGGCTCGCCGCTGAAGTAGTTCACGCTGATGCCTTTGATGAGACCCACGTCGTCCAGCGGCATCACGTTGGGACGCATCAAATGAAAAATCAAAAACATTTCTGCCGTCCAACGGCCGATGCCGCGGATGGCCACCAGCTCCTCAATGATGGCCTCGTCACCCATGCTTTCCCACTGCGGCACATGCACTTTGCCCGCTTGAAAATGCAGCGCCAAATCGCTGAGGTACTCAACTTTTCGGCCCGACAAACCGGCCGATCGCATGACCTCCACGCTCAAGGAGAGCACCGCATCTGGCAAGACGACTTGTGCATCGACCGCCATCAATTCGGTGAATCGACGCCACACCGATTGCGCCGCTTTCATCGAAATTTGCTGGCCCACGATGGAGCGCGCCAAGGTGGTGAAAGCGTCGCCGCGACTTTCTAAGCGGCCCTCACCCAGGGCAGGAATCAACTTGCGCAAAACGCGGTCGCGCTTGGCGAGGTGCTTGCAGGCTTCTTCCCAATAACCGGGGGTGCTGAGTGAGACGCCAGCGGTCATGCTTTCATCCAAGTGGTGCCTGCAGCCGAGTCTTGCAACGCGATGCCAGCGGCCAGCAACTCGTCGCGGATGCGGTCAGACAAGGCGAAATCGTGTGCCAGTTTGGCGGCCTTGCGCTGTGCGATTTTTTCTTCGACGCTTTCTGCGCTCAGTTCGTTGCCGGACTGTAAATACGTGCGCGGCGCTTGTTGAAGCAAGCCGAGCACCCCGCCCAAACCTTTCAGCAACGCCGCTGCCGTCGCAGATTGCGTGCGGTTGACTTCACCGGCCAACTCAAACAACACGGTGACAGCGCCCGACGTGTTGAAGTCGTCGTCCATCGCGGCTTTGAAAGCCACCGCTTGAGGCTGCGTCCAATCGACTTCGCCCGCTGGAACCTGCACGCCATCCAGTGCGGTGTAGAGACTGCGCAAGGAACTGCGCGCGTTGTTCAAATTGGCTTCGCTGAAGTTGAACGGGCTGCGGTAGTGGGTGCGAATCATGAAGAAGCGCAGCGTCTCGCCGTCGTGGTGCTGGAGCACATCGCGGATGGTGAAGAAATTGCCCACTGACTTCGACATCTTTTCGTTGTCGACATTCAGGTGCCCGTTGTGCATCCAGTAGTTCACAAACGGCCGACCGGTGGCACCCTCGCTTTGCGCGATTTCGTTTTCGTGATGCGGAAACTGAAGGTCAATGCCGCCGCCGTGAATGTCGAAATGCTCACCCAACAGGGCGCAGCTCATTGCCGAGCATTCGATGTGCCAACCCGGGCGACCGCGGCCGTAAGCGCTGTCCCATTTGGCGTCTTCAGGCTCCGATGCCTTGGCGGCTTTCCACAGCACAAAGTCGAGTGGATCGTTCTTGCCGCTGTTGCCTTCCTGCACCGCCACGCGATGGCCCGAGCGCAGTTGGTCGATCGACTTGCCCGATAACTTGCCGTAGCCCGGGAACTTGCGAACCGCAAAGTTCACGTCGCCATCGGCGGCCTGGTAGGCCAAGCCTTTGGCCTCCAAGGCGGCAATGATGGCCAGCATCTGCGGCACGTAGTCGGTGGCGCGCGGCTCGTGTGTGGGGGTGGCAATTCCCAAGGCGAGCAGGTCTTGGTGCAGGGCCAGCGTCATCTCATCGACCAATTGGCGTATGGAGATGTTGCGCTCCAGCGCGCGCTTGATGATCTTGTCGTCGATGTCGGTGATGTTGCGAACGTAGGTCACATCAAAACCGCTGGCCAGCAACCACCGATAGGCCACATCAAAGGCCATCAAAAAGCGCGCATGACCCATGTGGCACAAGTCGTACAAAGTCATGCCGCATACATACATGCGCACACGCTTGGCCTCGATGGGAACGAACACCTCGGTGCTGCGCGACAAGGTGTTGAAAATGCTCAGTGTCATGAAGCGAAAGGGTTGTTGCCCCAGCAATTGAAGCCGACGGCGCGGAGAAAAAAGGGGGGTTATACAGCGGTGGCGACTTGCGCCGTTTCACGCCAGTCCAAGACTGCAACAGTCTGCTGCGGCATGCTTGGAAGCGAGCTTTGGCGGGGCTGCAACGTACAATGAAATCAGTATAGCGGCGGCCTCGGTTTGGCTTTCGGATGTCCCGACTGAGGCAAATGTGCAGACTGGATTTCTGCTTTCTGCGCACAGACCTTGCGGTACGAATTCATCACTTTTTTCACGCGCTTTTGGAGACCTACTGATGAGCATTTTGTTTTCTTTTTCAAGCCCCTGGGGCCGAAGCCTCGCCGGTACCGCCGTCGGCTTGGCGGTTCTGGCAGCCACACCTGCCTTCGCGCAAAAGGTCAAACTGGTCACTTCAGCAGGCGACATCGTGATCGAGCTCGACGCGGCCAAAGCGCCGAAGTCGGTTGAGAACTTTGTCGGCTACGTCAAGGCGGGCCATTACGACGGCACGGTGTTTCACCGCGTCATCCCCAACTTCATGATTCAAGGCGGCGGCATGCTGCCCGACATGAAGGAAAAGACCACGCGCGCGCCCATCGTGCTGGAAAGCATGAACGGTTTGGCCAACACCAAAGGCACGGTTGCGATGGCGCGCACGGGGGTGCCCAACTCAGCCACAGCGCAGTTTTTCATCAACGTGAAAGACAACGATTTTCTCAACGGCACGCGCGAGGGCACGGGCTACGCGGTGTTCGGCAAGGTCACCTCGGGCATGGACGTTGTCGAGAAAATTCGCGGTGTTCGCACCGACAACAAGGGCCCGTTCGAGAACGTGCCGGTTGAACCCGTCATCATAAAACAAGCCACTTTGGAGAAATAAGATGAATCAAAAAGTTGAACTGCAAACCAATCACGGCAACATTCACATAGAGTTGGACGCCGCGAAAGCACCCGTGTCGGCGCAGAACTTCATCGACTATGTGAACGCAGGCCACTTTGACGGCACGGTGTTTCACCGAGTCATCAAGGGCTTCATGATTCAAGGCGGTGGCTTTGAAGCTGGCATGAAGCAAAAGGCAGTGAAGGCCTCCATCCAAAACGAAGCCACCAACGGACTGAAGAACAAGCGCTACACCCTGGCGATGGCTCGCACGTCTGACCCTCACTCGGCCACCGCGCAATTTTTCATCAATGCAGGCGACAACGGCTTCCTCGATCACACCGCGCAAAACCCCAGCGGCTGGGGCTATGCAGTTTTCGGCACCGTGGTCGCGGGCAGCGAGGTGGTGGACAAAATTGAGCAAGTCAAAACCGGTCGCAAGGGCTCTCACGACGACGTTCCTGTGGACGATGTAGTGATTCAGAAAGCAGTGCTGATTTGAGTTCGAACTGAAGTCAACGGAGCCCACATTGACCACCGACCTCTCACCACGTTTGCCGTTGTTTTGGGAGATGTCGGCTCCAACAGACTGGACGTCCATCGACTTCATCAGCGATCTGCACCTGTCCAGCGCGGCACCCAAAACCTTTGACGCTTTCGCCGCTCACATGCGGCACACAGACGCCGACGCAGTGTTCATCTTGGGTGATCTTTTCGACTTGTGGGTAGGCGACGACGCGCGCCACGGTGCGTTCGAGTCGCAGTGTGTCGACGTGTTGATAGACGCCACCTCGCGTCGAAGCGTGGCCTTCATGCCGGGCAATCGCGACTTTTTGGTGGGGGCACAGATGCTTAAAACCTGCGGCATCTTGGGCCTGCCCGACCCGACGGTGCTGTTGGCCTTTGGCGAACGGCTGTTGCTGGCCCATGGTGATGCCCTGTGCCTGGCGGATCGCCCTTACCAAACATTCCGCCGCATGGTGCGAGGTGGAGCCTGGCAACAAGATTTCTTGGCGAAACCGCTGGCTGAACGCCGCAGCTTGGGCAAGCGCATGCGCAACGAAAGCGATCTTCTCAAGCGCCATCAAACGCGCGCCGACTGGGTCGATATTGACATCGCTTGCGCGGTGCGTTGGATGCACGAAGCTGGTACGCCCACCCTGATCCACGGGCACACGCACCAGCCCGCCACCGAGGCCATGGCACCGGGCTACTGCCGCTGGGTGCTCAGCGACTGGGATCTCGAAAGTCTCGGTCAAACACCGCGGGCCGAGGTGTTGCGATGGTGCCAGGGCGGGCTGACGCGCCAGCCACCCTCCCGGGCAGACGCAGGCCGCGCAATCAGCCCGGCGAGCTCCGTTGCCAACTGAAGACATCGGCGCTGCCACAGCGCTGTGGTCGCGGTGGCAGCAGGCTTGGCGGCTGCGTCGCGAAGACGCACTGGTTCGCAGACGCCCCATCCCCGACGACCTGTGGCATCTCACCGTGCATCTCAATCCTTTTGTGGCGCAGCGCATCGACGAAGAAATTGCACTCCTGCGTCGCTTGAGCACCTTGTTATTGAACGACAAAGAATTCACCGGTGCCGTTGGAATGCACATTG
>JANPNT010000625.1:0-3730 GCA_031427655.1 Burkholderiales bacterium | reverse complement strand
GATGATGGCATCGGCCTGGATGCCGATCATGCGCACCTGACCCCGGTCGACATCGCGGTACCGCACGCCCAGGTCGGTCTCGTGGAACAGGCTGACCCTGAAGGCGCGGTAAGACAAGCCGCTTTCGCTATCGTTGCCGCTGCTGGTGCTGGTGCCGTTGCTGATGCTGGTGCTGCCGCCGCTTGAGGGGCCATTGCGAACGCCCAGATGTCGGGTCAACGCGATGCCGAAAGACTGGTTCTTCGACGAGCCATTGGGCGCGAAAAGGTAGCCGGCCGAGAGCGTCAAATCCAGATCCTTCGTCAACCCATACGCCACAGACCCCTTCGGGTACACCAGCAGCCCGGAATTGGTGTTGATGATTTCCGGCGCGTAGAGGCCCGAGCCGATCGCGAGCTGGCCGTAAAGCGTGATGCGCGGCGAAATCCGCACGCGTCGGCCCACGCCGCCCATCACCTGATTGGACAGCGGCAGGCCCCTGTAACCCACACCCAGATCGGCAAACCAGTAGCTGTCAGCCGCAAAAAACTGCGAGTACTGCAAGTCAACAATGTTGAAAGCACCCTTGAATGTGCCTTCTGGATTGCGCTGCCGGAAGTTGTCGAAGGTCACCGTCAACATGTGCTCGCTCGACGCCTCGTTGGCTTGGCGCGAATCATCCGCCGACAGCCGCTGGCCGTGGCCCGAAAAGGGGCCGGTGACGTAGGTATACGGTATCCCGAGAAAGAAATTGGCCTGTGTGCTGTCGATGGCCGAGCCGCTGAATTTCATGCGGGCCACATTGGCACCGGCCAAAAACGCGCCAAAGTCGTAGCCCAGTCCGAGATAGCCTTTGACGAATCCACCCGTGCCGGACAGCGTTTTGGAGTTCTCGATGCTGCGGCCACCACCACCACCGCCAGCCGCCAAGCCGGCCGTCGCAAAAATACGAGACGTCAGGCGCTGCTGCGCATGTGCGGCGATGTCGAAGGTCGCAAAGCCGCCGTACGCACCTTTGAACATCGGCGCCGACATGCCGACACCTACGTGGAGCCAATCTGTCACTTTGTTGTACACATGGAAGCCCAGCAGATCGATGGGCTGGTCGCCCTTCACGCGCAGAACTTGATAGTCCATCATGATCATGGCCTCGTTGCTGCGCAGCAGCATGGGCTTGGCCTCGCTGCTGCTCAGCAGGGAGACTTCTGGTTCAGCCGCATCCGAATTCTGCGCGACGGCATTCGCGCTCGCGAGCATCCCCGCGAGCACACCCACGAGCGAGCCCGCGACCCACACACTGCTCAAGGCTCTGAAACGCGCAGCCATAAATGCCCCCCCATGTAATTCGACATTTGCCTCGTGCCAACGACGCACTCTCTGAACGAGGGTTCGACGGCAGGCAGGCGTCGGCGTCAATCTGGCCCAATGCGTCGCCCAAAGCCGGTCATCTACGCCGTTACGGTGCGTCACAACCAACCCTTGCGCCGGAAATAAACGAACGGTGCCACGATCGACAGCGCCATCAACCCCAAAGCGAACGGGTAGCCAAACGACCAATCCAACTCGGGCATGGCTTTGAAGTTCATGCCGTAGATGCTGGCAATCAAGGTGGGCGGCAGCAGGCCCACGCTGGCCACCGAGAACAGCTTGATGATCTTGTTCTGGTTGATGTTGATGAAACCCACCGTGGCGTTCATCAAGAAGTTGATCTTGTCGAACAAGAAGGTGCTGTGGCTGTCGAGGGAGTCGATGTCGCGCAGAATTTGGCGCGCTTCTTCAAACTGCTCGGCGTTCAGCATGCGACTGCGCATCATGAAACTCACCGCGCGGCGGGTGTCCATCACGTTGCGGCGAATGCGGCCGTTCAGGTCTTCTTCTTTGGCAATCGCCGACAGTGCTTCGGCCGCCATCGCGTCATTGACTTCTTGCTTGAGCACGCGCTGGCTGACTTTTTCCAGCGCGTCGTAAATGCCTTCCAGCGCGTCGGCGCTGTACTCGGCGTCGGCGTCGTACAACTTGAGCAGCACGTCTTTGGCGTCTTCAATCAGCGCCGGAATGCGCCGGGCGCGCAGGCGCAGCAAGCGGAAAACCGGCAGTTCTTCGCCGTGCACCGAAAACAGCACGCCGTTGAACAAAATGAAGGCCACCCGCACGTTGCGGGGGGTTTCATCGTCGTCGATCAAGAAGTCGGAGCGGATGTGCAGCTCGCCATTGTCTTCTTCGTAAAAACGCGCCGACTCTTCCAGGTCGTCGTCCACCGCGTCTTCGGGAATGGTCACTCCGAAGTGCTGCGCGATCCAGCCTTTTTCTTCGGCCGTGGGGGCGTCAAGGTCGACCCACACCGGTTTGACGTGGGTCAGCGCATCGAGGCTTGCGATCTCTTCTTGAAACAAGCGGCCGTTGGCCAACGTGAAGACGTTCAGCATGAAAACTCCAAGCATCCCTTCGGCGGCGCGAGCTTTTGTGTTCGTGCGGCTGAATGTGCAGGCTAAGGGGAAAGTAGGTCTCGTGACCGCCTCACCCCGTGGCCCGGCTGCGCTTTAGCAACGCGGCTTGGGCTTGGAGCGGACGGTCACCGAGGAGAGGGGACGTCCAAATGCAACTCCGAAAAATGCAATGAGAAATTATCGCACTGCAGTGTGTGGGTCAGGCTCAGGTTGGCACAGCGAAGCCCGCCGCGCGCCACAGAGGCTGGGCTGCTGGGCGGGACAGTGCCATCAAGAATGCTTTGGCTGCGGCGGCTTCCGTCGGGTTCGCGGTGCTGACCACGGCCGCCGGGTAGCGGATGGGCGGGTGGCTGCTGAGCGGGAAGCGCGCGGCCACCTGCACTTTGCTGCTGATGGCGGCGTCGGTGGCGTAGACGATCCCCGCCGCCACTTCGCCGCGCTCAACAAAGCTCAATGCCGAGCGCACGTTGTCAGCCCGCACCAGGCGCGGTCCCACGTCAGCCCACAGGCCGAGTTGTGTGAGCGCGGCTTGCGCATAGCGGCCCACCGGCACATGGGCGGGGTCGCCAGTGGCGATGCGGGTGAGGGCAGTCATATCGGCGGAAGAACCCGTGGCCGGTCGCGGGCCCAATGCGTCGCGCAGCGCGGCCGTGGTTTCGAGCGGGTTGACCGCGCTGGGCGCGCCCTCTCTCACCACCACCAAGCGGTTACTGGCCAGATTCACTCTGGTGCTTGCATCAACCGCTTTGCGAGCCACCAAATGGTCCATCCAGGCGTCGTCTGCGCTGATGAACACATGGGCAGGAGCACCCTGTTCTATTTGCTTGGCCAGTGTCGAGCTGGAGGCAAACGAGAAGCGCAAGTTGTCTGCGCTTGGCAGGGTCGCCGCAACGGCTTGCAGCACTTCGGTCAGGCTGGCGGCGGCGAACACGATCAACGCGGTGCCTGCGCGCGCAGCCACCGCCGATGCGCCGCCGATCAGCAATGAGGTGGCGATCCCATGCACAAACTGGCGTCGATTGTGCGAAGCAAGGCTCAGGGTGGTTTGACGCATGGTGAATTAAGCAGTGTCAAGTTGGCACGCCAGCATCATGCCTGCGTCGAGTGGACAGAATCGACCGCGGTGGTCGGCCCAGTAACGGTTCGGGGCGCACGTCACTTACTCGTCGGGCGGGTTCGATTTGCTTTGGTGTCCTTTGGTGTCACGGGCTTGTCATGCATGCAGAACGGGCGCAAACTGAGTTCGACGGGTCGCAGCCCCATCTCAGGAAGCGTCCCGCCGCAGACTATCCCATCTCCCGAAA
>JANPNT010000624.1:0-2367 GCA_031427655.1 Burkholderiales bacterium | reverse complement strand
CGCCAGTCAAGCCTTCAGGCGGCTCGGGCTGCGACGGGCGCAAGCATTGCTCTCAGCTAACCTCGTGTACCGAGGCGAAGTACTTCCTCGGCAACTGTCCTGGGGTTCAGATGAACGGCAACAGAGACGGCATTCCGTGCGAGCAGCAGTGGTGCAATCGGTAACCCAGATTTGTGAAGGTCGGCGAATTTGAAGCTGGCCCAGGAATGCGGAACCGTGAAATTCACATCAACGCACGCGTCGCCTTTGCACCAGACTTCACTTTGTGTTGACCGAATTTGCGACGAACGCGGTGCTTGAACTCGATGGAGAGGCAGCGTTGTCGCCGGTATCAACAGGGCCGAATCGTGATTGCAGAATCGTTGGCCGTGATCGTGGCGGCCCTGGTGGCCCTTGTGGTCATCGCACCCGGAAGTTACCTGCTGCGCTTGGCGTGGAAGCGCGGCGGCACATCGCGAAAGGTTGCGATTGCGACCCTGCTGGCGATGTTGGCGCTGGTGGTGTGCCTGTTGGCCTTTGGCGACGCCTCCGCCTCCGCCTCGGTCGAGGAGCGCATCAGTCAGTTCGTTGGCGGTTGGGGTCTGCTGTTCATCGGATTGGCGGTCATCGTGGCAGCAGCGCTGGGAAAGTTTCGCGGTGACGAGGCGTCGGACGACGGGGCATGGCCTTCAGCGCAATCCCACCGATGTTGATCAAATCGAATGCTGGCTTTCGGGCGTGTTGGCCGCCCATCCTGCTATGAAGCTGTATTTCAATGGCAAAGCGCTGGCTTCGTCTGCGCCGAAGTCGGCCTGACGCCGCAGTTCACAACCAGCCTTTGCGCCTGAAATAAACGAACGTTGCCACGATCGACCAAGGTCGTAGGATCAAGTCTTGCATCCAACCTAATTTAATCCGGGTGAAGGTTGAATGTCGGCTCCAAAATTTAATTCTCTTCAAAGACAAATCCTCCGCATTACCTTGCTCCAGCAAGCCAATCACCGGTCGGTTCAGCGCCAAAACAACTCCGCAGTTTCAGCGACGCCGCGCGCCATCAAACGGCATGCCCCATAAAAGGGGACGCTTCCCATTCAGATTGACGGCGATCTGGTTACAAAGTCGAACGCCGATCGTAAAGTCAGTCCGCGTAGTCTCATGATTTGATTTGGTCAAGTGTCTTCCCGGTGTTAAGTTCAGTGGGCTCGATTAGCAAGCAAAAGACTCAACTCGAAACTCCAAGTTTGAAAATCACGACTTCATGCGCCTCCAACTGCTCAAGCTCCTCCTCGCGGTTTGCGTGCTATGCGCGCAGTCAACATCCACTGCCCAGCCCACCAAGGAACCGTCCATGACCCGCATCGCCACTGGTGAATTTGTCGTCAAGTTGCAGCCGCTGGGAGTTGAGGGTCAAGACCGGATTCAAGACTCAAAGTTTGGTCGGATGTCGATCGACAAGACCATCTCGGGCGGCTTGGTAGCCACCACCGTCGGGCAGATGCTCACGGCGATGACTGAAGTGAAGGGATCGGCTGGATATGTGGCCATCGAGAAGGTTGACGGCGTGCTCGACGGCAAGAAGGGCAGCTTCGCTTTGCAGCACACTGGCACCATGAACCGAGGCGCGCCCAGCTTGTTGGTCACGGTGGTTCCAGACTCCGGCACGAACGAACTGGTCGGCCTGGCGGGCGGGTTCAAAATCATCATCGCGGGCGGCAAGCACAGCTACGAATTCAAGTACACGCTGCCTTAGTTTCACAGCGCTGCTTGACGCTTCAACATCGGCCGCTCCGACCTGACAGCGGCGCCTGCCAAAGCCGACCATGCCTACTCCGACAGCGCCACCGAAATCGTGCGGGCGCTTTGTCTTCATGCCATCGCAGCGTTGGCGCATTGGCGGCTGGGCAGGTAATTGGCGCGCGCCGCTGCGCTCAGGACGTTCGATTGAGCACTCAGATTCAGCTCACCGGCCCGGCATCGAGAAGCTGTAATCCAGCCCTAAACCCAGGCTGTTGGCAGCGAAGCGATTGCCAGACGCGCTCTTGGCCACGATGTGGCCCGCGTTGAGGCTCAGTGCCACCCGATCATTCAGAACGTAGCGCAGGCCCACGCTGCCTTTGGCAGCCAAGCCGTGCACATTGGTGCCGGCCATCAACTGACCGAAAGCCTGCCAGCGGTCACCGCGCTCGGCGCGACTTTGCACTCCGATGCCCGCGAGCAGTTCTCCGTAGCCAGGGTAGCCCAGGTAGGCGCTGTAAGCCGCGGCACCCTGCAGCGGGATGTACCAGTGATCGTTGATGATGGCATCGGCCTGGATGCCGATCATGCGCACCTGACCCCGGTCGACATCGCGGTACCGCACGCCCAGGTCGGTCTCGTGGAACAGGCTGA
>JANPNT010000623.1:0-3557 GCA_031427655.1 Burkholderiales bacterium | reverse complement strand
ATCGTCGCCATTGCGCCGCTGCTCATCATTTGGATCAAAAACCCGACTGCGTCCTTGGTGGTGTGCGCCACCATCGTCGCGCTGTTCCCCGTCATCAGCAACACCACTTTGGGTTTGCGCAGCGTCAACTCGGGGCTGCTGAGTTACTTCAAGTTGAACCGCGCCACGCGCTGGCAAACGCTGCTGCGCCTGCGCATACCCAGCGCGCTGCCCTACTTTTTTGGCGGCCTGCGCATCAGCAGCGGCTTGGCCTTGATCGGTGCGGTGGTGGCTGAGTTTGTTGCTGGCACTGGAGGCACCGGCACCGGTTTGGCGTACCAAATTTTGCAGTCGGGCTACCAGCTCAACATCCCGCGCATGTTTGCGGCACTGTTTCTGATTTCTGCCTTGGGCGTTGGTTTGTTTGCCGCCATGGCCTTGTTGTCGAGCTGGGCCTTGAAGGGCTGGCATGAGAGTGAAGCATCGAATGACTGACTCTGTATTGATTCGCCACGCCGCACAGGTGATGACCGGTGCCGCAGGCGCGGCCATGCGCCACGACAGCCAAGGTGGCACCGACATCCGCGTGCGCCACGGCCTCGTCCACGCCATCGGCCACCTCAGCCCCGAGCCGGGTGAGCGCGTCATCGATGCCAGTGGCTGCGTGGTGTATCCCGGCTGGGTCAACACGCACCACCACCTGTTTCAAAGTTTGCTCAAAGGCATACCGGCCGGCATCGGCGTGGGCTTGACGCCGTGGCTGGCGGCGGTGCCGGTGCCTTACCGCCAGTTCTTCGACACCGAGCACGCCATGCGCATCGCCACGCGCATCGGGTTGGTCGAGTTGCTGTTATCGGGCTGCACCACGGTGGCCGATCACCAGTACCACTACTACCCGAACATGCCGTTCGACGCGTCGGCTGTCGTCTTTGACGAAGCCGAAAAACTCGGCATGCGGTTTGTGTTGTGTCGCGGCGGGCAAACCGTCGCTCGTGCTTTTGATAATTCTGCGCCGCCTGAGTCAGCGCCCGAAAAGCTCGACGCCATCATGGCCAGCATCGAGCGTGATGTGGCCCGCTTTCATGACCCTTCGCCCACATCCATGCGCCGCGTGGTCAGCGCCATCACCACGCCGAATTGGTCGTGTCAGCCCGAGGAGTTGCTGGCCCTGGCCCGTCAAGCGCGCAGCTTGGGGCTGCGCCTGCACAGCCACTTGAATGAGACGTATGACTACGTCAGTTACTTCCGCGAAGTGCACGGCTGCAGCGCCATGCAGTTTGCCGAAAAGTACGAGTGGGTGGGTCCTGATGTGTGGTTTGCGCACATGGTGCATTTGAGCGACGACGACATTGCGCGCTGCGCCGCCACAGGCACCGGCATTGCCCACTGTCCGCAAAGCAATGCGCGCCTGGGCAGCGGCATTGCGCGCGTGCCCGACATGTTGAAAGCGGGCGCGCCGGTGTCGCTGGCGGTGGACGGCGCGGCGTCGAACGAGGCGGCCGACATGCTCAGCGAAGCACATGCCTGCTGGCTGCTGCACCGCGCCAAGCCGCGGGAGTTCGGTGGGGACGCGGCGGCCATGTCGGCCGACCAGGTCATCCACCTTGGTACTGCCGCCGGCGCGCGCATGCTGGGCCTGGACGGCGTGGGCACGTTGGCAGTCGGTATGGCGGCCGACCTGGTGGTGTACGACCTCGATCAACCGCGTCACTTCGGCCTGCATGACATGGCCATTGCGCCAGTGGTCAGCGGCGGGCAAGCCAGCCTGCGCGCCGTGCTGGTGGGCGGGCGCGTGGTGGTTGAGCACAACAGCATCCCCGGCTTGGACATGGCTGAACTGCGTGCTGATGCGCGGGCGCTGGTCAAGCACATGGTTTCAACAATGGCAGCAGCTTCATGAACACCACTTTCAACAGCGACACCGTCGCTCGCAGCACCGCCCAGGTGGTGGTTGATTTGCCCGCCCTGGAATGGATCACCGACGCCCGCGTTGACCGCTTGTCGCAAGACTTCTATTGGTTCAGCCCCGTTTTGAAACGCGAACTCACCGGCCTGCGTGCCCACGCCGTGGTGCGCCCGAAAACCGAAGCCGAAATCGTGGCGGCGGTCGGTGCCTGCGCCGCTGCCGGAGTGCCCATCACCATGCGCGGCAGCGGCACAGGCAACTACGGCCAGTGCATTCCCCTGCACGGCGGCGTGATTCTCGACATGTCGGCCTACAACCAAATGTTGTGGGTCAAACCTGGCGTGGGCCGTGCGCAGGCCGGTATCCGCATGGGCGAGTTCGACCGCCTCAGTCAGCCCGACGGATGGGAGTTGCGCTGCGTGCCCAGCACCTTCCGCAGTGCCACCTTGGGTGGCTTGTACGGCGGCGGTTTTGGTGGCATCGGCTCCATCAACCACGGCCCTTTGGCGGCCACCGGCAATGTGCTGGGCGTGCGCGCCATGAGCATCGAGCCGCAACCGCGCGTGCTGGAACTGCGCGCGCCCGAGGCGCTGCTGTTGCACCATGTGTACGGCACCAACGGGCTGGTGTTGGAGTTGGAAGTGGGCCTGGCTCCGGCGCACCCGTGGCTGGAAGCGGTGGTGTGTTTTGAGGGCTTCGACGAAGCCATAGAGTTTGCCGATGCGCTGGCCGCCGCGCCCGGCATCGTCAAAAAATGCGTCACCTTGTTGGCCGCACCCATTCCCGATTTGCTGCCGCAATTGGCCGCCAGCTTGCGCCCCGGTCAGCACGCGGTGTTTGTGTTGGTGGCCGAGTTTTGCGAGCCCGGCTTCTTGCAAATGGCCAATGAATTCGGCGGCGCCATCACGCACCGCCAAACCGCCGCAGAAGTGGCGCAAAGCAAGCGCACCTTGGTTGAGTTCACGTGGAACCACACCACGCTGCACGCCATGAAAATCGACAAGTCGCTGACCTACATTCAAAGCGGCTACGCGTCGGGCCCGCATGTGAGCCAAGCCAAAGCGCTGCGCAAATTGCTGGGTGACGAAGTGCTGGTGCACTTGGAATTCATCCGCAGCAAAGAAGGCGCGCCCACTTGCAGCGGTTTGCAATTGGTGCGCTACACCACCGAGGCGCGACTCAACGAGATCATGCAAATTCACCGCGATCACGGCGTCTTCATCGCCAACCCGCATGTGTTTCATGTGGAGGACGGCAAGCAAGGTGAGATCAACGCCGATGTGGTCGCGTCCAAACAGCGCTTCGACCCCGCAGGGTTGCTCAACCCCGGCAAGTTGCGCGGCTGGGATCAGCGCGATGCGCTGGCGGCGCGCGCGGCGAGATCGGCGAATGGCGATGCGTCGCTGCGCACCTTGCCGAAGTTTTGAGCGCACGCTGCCAACGAAGCTGTACTCAAGCGTGAGCCCACCCCACAGCACACAATCGTGGCGCTCATGGACCACAGCTTCATCTCCGCTTTCATCTTGCTGCTGCTGGTGCTTGACCCACTGGGCAGCCTGCCGGTTTTTATCCCCTTGATGCGCCAGGTGGCACCCCAGCGGCGCAGGCGCGTCGCGGTGCGCGAGGTGCTGATTGCCTTCAGCGTGCTGTTCGCGTTCATGTTTTTCGGCGA
>JANPNT010000622.1:0-2220 GCA_031427655.1 Burkholderiales bacterium | reverse complement strand
CAATCTTGAAAAAAAGCCCCATCAAGGTGAAGCAGCCGATGGCGGCGGTGTTATCACCCGATTGCGTCAACGCCACCCGCACCAGCACCTCGCGGCTCACGCCCTTGATGGTGAGCTTGCCGGTGACTTCGAACTTGCCTGCGCCCACCGCTTTCACGCCGGTGGACGCAAAGGTGGCTTGCGGAAACAGTTTGGTGCTGAACCAGTCGGGCTTGACGACCTCGGCTTCAGACTCAGCCGCACCCAAGCTGACACTGGCCAAGTCGATGGCAAAGCTGATTTTTGCGGTTTCGGGCTTCTTCGGATCGAAGGCCACTTGCGCATCAAACTTTTTGAATTTGCCGTCTACCGGCACGCCCATTTGCTTGCTGGTGAAGGCGATTTCACTTTGCGCGCCGATGAGCTTTTGCTGCGCGGCGGCGGGCAATGTCCAAACGCCCAAAGTGATCAGAGCCGCTGCCGTTATGGCAGTGAGATTGGAGTTTTTCATACTGCCTTTTGGTTGAACCACATGCGCGACAACAAGCCGTCGCGGTCGATGAACCGGTGTTTGAGTGCACCCGCCACGTGCACCGCCAAGACGGCGGTCATGGCCCACGCCAGGTAGGCATGCCAAGGCTTGATCAGCTTGGCCAACTCTTTGTCGGGCGACACGAAATCGGGCAGCGGCAGCACGCCGTAAAGCACCACCGGGAAGCCCAAGGCCGAGCTGTAGGCCCAGCCCACCAAGGGGATCGCGAAGAACATCGCGTACAGCAAACCGTGCGCCACATGCGCCGAAGTTTTTTGCCACGCGGGCATGGTCAAGTCGGCCGGAGGACGGTGCGTCAAGCGCCACAGCAAACGAATTGCAGCCAAGGCCAAAATCGTGACCCCAGCCCACTTGTGATAGTTGTACAGCTTCAGGCGCGACGGCGAAAACGGCAGATCGGCCATGTAAGTGCCGACGATGAACGAGCCCGTGATGGCCAACGCCATAAGCCAGTGCAGGAGCACGGCGACGGCGGTGTAGCGGCTTGGGGGTTTTTGCAGCATCTGGTGGAGTCTGAGATTGAACCAACCGGTGAACGGCGAAGCGGTTTGGAATGCCGCCAATGTAGATGCCTCATCAGCAACGCAAGTTCACTGCACTTGTTGGGATCGTTCAAATTTCGTGGTGATCGGGCTGCGTGGTTTTGTCCACAGCAAAACACCCATCCCGTTCGGGCTGAGGTGTCGAAGTCCTGCGCTGGCCTTCCTTCGATACCCAAGGGAAGTTGGAAAACGTACCTCAGTCCGAACGGGGTAGCGGTGCGAGTTTGAGAAGAAACAAGATTTCAAGCTGAAATCCGATGCGCTTCAACGACTTTGCCCTCACTCCGCCACTGCGCCATCAAACCTGCCCACTTCGGCCGCGCCGCATGCAGATGGCGTTCCCTCACATGCCCGTAGCCACGGATGTCTTCTGGAATGCGCGCAATGTCCACCGCCAAGGCGTGGTTGCCAGCGTTCAGCGACGTCAACAGCTCGTCGATGCAGGCGCGGTATTCATCGATCAAAGCACGTTCCATCTTGCGTTCGGCTGTTTTGCCAAACACATCGAACGCGCCACCGCGAAGGCCTTTGAGTTTGGCCAGCACGCCGAAGGCGGTGAGCATCCACGGGCCAAACGGCTGCTTGATGAGTTCGCCTTTGTCGTTGGTTTTGGCGATCATCGGCGGGGCCACGTGATAGTGCAATTTGAAGTCGCCTTCAAACTGTGACGCCACTTTGTTCAAGAAGCTTTTGTCGGTGTGCAGGCGGGCCACTTCGTACTCGTCTTTGTAGGCCATGAGTTTGAACAAATAGCGCGCCACGGCCTCGGTCAACTTGGTGCCGCCTAGCTTGGCCTCTGCGGCTTGCACCTTGTTCACGAAGGCTTGGTACTGGGCCGCATAGGCCGCGTTTTGATAGCCGGTGAGGTGCTCCACACGTTTCGCCACCATCTCAGCCAAGCCGGTTTTTTTGGTGAAGGTAATCACTTGCGCCGGGGCCAACAGCGCCAGCACTGCAGGCAAGTCATTCGCCGCGCGGCGGCCCCATTCAAACGCCAGTTTGTTGTTGTCGACCTGCACGTTGTTCAGCTCAATGGACCGCATCAAAGCCGCTTGGCTGAGCGGAATGCGGCCCTGCTCTTCCTCCATATCTCGTTAAAATACTTCTTAGGTGCCATGGAATGTGCTATCAAGAATTCGTTACATT
>JANPNT010000621.1:0-2510 GCA_031427655.1 Burkholderiales bacterium | reverse complement strand
CATTCGCTGCAACTGGGTCTGGTGGTGCAAGAGCAGGGTGGCCGTTGCCAGCGCGCACAAGGCACTGCAAGGTCATCGAAATGCTAGAGCCTGAAGCGGCTTACGACCAGGTACTGGTACTGGTACCGGTACTGGTACCGGTGCGCCCGCCGCCAGGTTGAAGTGCATGTTTCATCGACCACCGGTGTGCCACATTGGCGTTCTTCCCTGCTGAACGGCGCGCACCGGGTATGCCCACCGCTGACTTTGCACGCGCCAGAAAGCCCGCCCGTTTCAGGCCGGCCAGGGTCGGTTTGATGACCTTGCTCGCTTCGGTTTCATGGTGGTGCTGCACCAGTTCGCGGCCAGCATCACGCGCCACGCGCGTGGAAACAGGCTACTGGACGTTGAGCAACTCGACGTCAGGCTGACCTTCAATCAAGGTGCTGCGCGAGACGATAAGTCCAGCGCAGCCTTGCTGTGCGGGCTGCCGTCGATGGGCATGACGATTCGCATGATGACTTCCTGGTTACGGTGAAAGTGAAGGACTCGTCGGCCCAGGCTGGTCTTTGACGATCGTGACTGGCAGTCTTGAAGCTTGCAAAACCGCCAGCGACACCGAGCCGAGCAAAGCACTTGTCAGGGCACCCCTGCCGCGTGCGCCCATGACGATGGCATCACAGCCATAGCGCTGCGCGATGTCCAGCAGCGTTGATGACGGTTCGCCCGAAGCAATCTCGCGCTCAAAGGCCAAGCCTGCCGCCTCGAACAAAACCTCGGCGCTCTTCAGGGCACGCGCACCCACTGCACCCGTAACCCGTTCAAGCACGTCGGCACCGGGGGCCAACATCATCTCGATCACGTAGGTGGGCTCTTGCACGGTGGCCAGCACAAAACTGGCACGCAAGCCTTCGCGCTGCAAGTCAAGCGCATGGCGGACTGCGTTGAGTGCGGCGCTGGACCCATCAACTGGAAGCAGAATTTTCATGGTTCGACAGCCACGCCTCGCAGTGGTTTTTATGTTGCCAGCGCCCATTGGTGACAAGGCCAAACTTGTCCTCGTGCAGGCGCTTCCCGATGCTGACCGCTGCCATGTTGTGCCGCCGCTGCGTGCCTTGGCTTGTTCAAGATCAAGGTCTGATTCAACGGGCCAGCCTCCCGCCCGCGGCCTCACCCAAACGTTGCAGCGGGCCCAGCGGATTGACTTGGCGCTGCTTCAAAGCGCCCGAATCCCGACGGCTGCTCGCTGTCGCCGCGCGGCAGCAGGGTCGCGCACGCGCTCAGCGAAACGCTCGTCCCGATGCCCATCACTCTGTAGGCAACGCGACAGACGAGAGGACAGGCCATCAAGGTGACCGTCAAGATGAATCGGCTTGCGAGCCAGCGCGATCCACTTCACGTTCGTGGATGACCTGGCACGGCACACAGCGCAGCGAAGCGGGTTGCACCTGCAAACGTTCCAGGGAAATCGGCTTGCCGCAAGCCGCACAGTTGCCGAAGCTTCCTGCGTCCAGGCGCTGCAAGGCAGCTTCTACCTGGGCTATTTCGTTGAAGTCGCGTCGCGCTTGGACGTCGTCAAGCTCTAGCAGTTGCTGCCGCATCGCTTCGTCTTTGCGGTCCGTCACTTCATGCGCTGCGTCCTCGGTCAGTTCGTGTTGGGCCTGTGCGGCGGTCTGCACTTCGGCGCGCAGTTCCTGCAGGCGGTAGTTCAGCGCCTCGCGCAGTGGCGTCAATTGATTTTTTACAGCGAGTTCCATGATGGGTGGTTTTCTGTGGGAGTGGACAAAAAGCACGATGCAGCGTCGATTTTTGAACGCGGGCTGGCGCGCTCGTTTGACCTGCGTCAATTGCTTGCAAGTGCCACAGGCGGCATATTCCCTTGCATCCAGGGCGGACGGCGATGTGGCGCATGCCTTGATCAATATCAAGCAGACGGGTCGCATGCCCGTGTGCAATGCAGCTCAGCGAATGTCGCCGCGCAGGTGAGGGTTGACGGAGCGAGCGTCTGTGTCTTCGCCATCTTCTTAAAAGGTCAACCGTGATCTCCATTCATGCAACGGGTGCTGACGCGCCTCCTGCTGTGATTGCGCCAGCAACGCCGCGCGCCGTGTCGGAAAGCGAGGTGGTCTTTTCCGCACACGGGCTGTGCAAGGTGTACCGCAGCTGTGAGGTGGAGGTGCATGCACTGCGCGACGTTGAGTTGGAAATTCACCGAGGTGAATTCGTGGTGCTGCTGGGCGCGTCGGGCAGCGGCAAGTCGACGCTGCTGAACATCCTGGGCGGCTTGGATGTGCCCACACGCGGCGACGTGCGCTTCGGTGACCACATGTTGAGCGGTGCGGGCGAGGCCGAACTCACCGCCTACCGGCGCGAGCACGTCGGCTTCGTGTTCCAGTTCTACAACCTCATCCCCAGTCTGACGGTGCGCGAGAACTTGGCGCTAGTCACCGACATCTGCAAGGATCCAATGGCTATCGACGAAGCGATAGCCCTCGTCGGTCTGACGCCGCGTCGCGACCATTTTTCGGCGC